>CAXTPJ010000043.1:0-10940 GCA_964245855.1 uncultured Ferruginibacter sp.
CGGGCGGCGACCCTGCATGGGACAACATCGGCAATGGCTTTGACACTTATTACGCATCTGCCATCCGTGTTGGCTACGACCCCGAAACGGCTATTGCCAAATTGAAAGAAAGGATTGAAAAGAAAGCATTGCCGAATTTGTGGGTGCCGCAGTCTGGCGGATTGACAGAAACGTTGAGCGCCATCCCATCCTGTATCAATGAGATGCTGTTACAAAGCTACAATGATGTGATCCGTGTATTTCCGGCATGGTTGCCTGGTAAAGATGCCAGTTTCGAAAAACTGAGGGCTTATGGGGCTTTTATTGTATCTGCTCAAAAAAAAGGAGGTGTTGTTGGTAACCTTATCATACAAAGTGAAAAGGGAAGAGACTGCCGGTTGAAAAATCCCTGGCCCGGGAAAAAGGTAATTGTAAAAAACAACGGTAAACTGATCACCGCCACCAATAACGGAAGCGAATACAGTTTTGCAACCAAACCTGGCGCTGTTTACATGATTACCGCAAAATAAATCACTCTATCCCTTATTGGCCAGTTGCCCGCAAGCAGCATCAATGTCTTTTCCCCGGCTTCTCCTGATCCTAACATTTACCCGGTGTTTTACCAGGTGATCGGTGAATGCAGTAGTGGCTTCATCATCCGGCTTAGTAAAAAGGGCGCCTTCAATCGGATTGTATTCGATCACATTTACCAAATGCGTTGGAACCTGCCGGTAAATTTTTACCAGGTGATCAGCATCTTCAATTGAATCGTTTAAGTCTTTAAACAAAATGTATTCTAACGTAATGTCATTTTTTGTTTTGTCGTAGAAATAATTCAATGCTTCCACCAGCACATCAATGTGATTGCTTTCGTTGATGGGCATTATTTCGTTGCGCTTTTTATCATCCGCCGCATGTAAAGAAAGTGCCAGGTTAAAACGCACTTTATCGTCGCCCAACTGTTTGATCATTTTGGCAACGCCGGCAGTAGATACCGTAATTCTTTTAGGGCTCATTGCCAGTCCATCATTGGAAGTGAGGCGGTCGATGGCTTTCAATACATTTTTATAATTGAGCAAGGGTTCACCCATGCCCATAAATACTACGTTGGATAATTTCTTATTGTAACTCTTTTCGCTTTGCTCGTTGATGAGGGCAACCTGGTTGTAAATTTCATCAAAATCAAGGTTACGTTTACGGTCCATTTTGCCGGTAGCGCAAAACTTACAGGTAAGGCTGCAGCCAATTTGAGATGATACACAGGCCGTATTCCTTTTTTCTGTTGGAATTAAGACGCCTTCAATTTTGTGGCCATCATGCGTAGAGAACCTCGACTTGATAGTGCCGTCATTGCTGAATTGCGTGGCATCTACCGTTAATGCCGGGAAAGAGAATTTTTCAGCCAGGTTATTGCGTAATTCCTTTGATACATCGGTCATATCGTCAAAACCCTGCGCATTTTTTTTCCAGATCCATTCGTACACCTGTTTGGTACGAAATTTTTTTTCGCCGATGGATGCAAAATACGCCGCCAACTCCTCTAATTCCAGGTGGCGTATGTTCTGTTTTGTTTCACTCATGCGGCAAAGATACAAAACCGCCTGTGGAGTGCATATCAAACGATAATTATTTTAACTTGCGCTGCCTGTCAATAGCAGGATATTTTAAGCAATACCAATAAAAAGTTGCCAATTGGTATGCGGTACAAGAGTGCGATGCAACGATGATTACCAACGATTTAATGCCCGGACAATATTCATTTTCTTAAAATTGCTTCCTGGAAAAAACCAAATTTCAATTTTATGCAAACAGCTTATGTTATTGATGCCATTCGTACACCGATCGGTAAGTATGGAGGTGCTTTAAGTACAGTGCGACCTGATGATTTGCTTGCAATGGTGATTAAAGCGCTGGTTGCAAGAAACCCATCTGTTGATGTAAATGCGATAGAAGATGTGATTGCCGGCGCTGCTAACCAGGCCGGCGAAGACAACCGAAATGTGGCAAGAATGGCGGCGCTGCTTGCCGGGCTACCCGTTACCGTTAGTGGCAATACGGTGAACCGTTTGTGTGCTTCCGGGTTACAGGCAATCATGGATGCTGCCAGGTCGATCATGTGTGGCGATGGTGAATTGTTTATCGCCTGCGGCGTAGAAAGTATGACGAGGGCGCCGTTTGTAATGGGCAAGGCCAATGCTGCTTTTTCGAGGGATGCACAAGTGTTTGATACTACGATGGGCTGGCGTTTTATAAATAAAAAATTAGCTGATTTATACTACCCCTACACAATGGGAGAGACGGCAGAAAATGTTGCCAAACAATGGAACATCAGCCGCCATGCGCAGGATGAATTTGCTTTTGAAAGCCAGGATAAATATGCCAAAGCACATGCTGCCAATAAGTTTGCAGATGAGTTGGTGCCGGTGCAGGTGCAGGTTGGAAAAGAGGTAGTTGATTGTGATAAAGATGAACACCCAAGGATTAGCCCGATGGAAAAACTGGGATTACTCAAACCTGCTTTTATAAAAGACGGAACGGTTACAGCCGGCAACAGCAGCGGCATCAATGATGGCGCTGCAGCGATGCTGCTGGCAAGCGAAGCTGCCGTAGAAAAATATGGATTGACACCAATGGCAAAAATTGTAAGCATGGCGGTGGCAGGCGTTGACCCTTCGATCATGGGGATTGGACCGGTGCCTGCTGTTACTAAGGCTTTATCGAGAGCTGGTATCACTGTTGCAGACCTTGATTTGGTTGAACTGAATGAAGCTTTTGCCTCGCAGTCCATTGCCTGCATTCATGACTTAGGACTGGATTTGGAAAAGGTAAATGTAAATGGTGGTGCCATTGCTTTGGGGCATCCATTGGGGTGCAGTGGCGTAAGGATCGCTACCACTTTACTGCACGAATTAAAAAGAAGAAAGGGGAAATATGGATTGGCAACGATGTGTATTGGGGTAGGGCAGGGGGCGGCTGTGGTGTTTGAAGGTTGCTGATAGTTATTTTTTGAAGATCACACATGGCAAATATTTCACCACGATAATATTCGCTCTTGTTTTAGAAATTCTTTCCAGTGCCAGGAAATCTTCTTCACTATAAAATTTGCGTGGCATTTTTTATATTATACTAATTTAATTTCAACAATAACTTTTTTACCATCCTGTAATTGACCAGCGCTGATAAAACCAGCAACAGCAAGGCTACCAGCACAACGAACCAATGAATAAACATCGGCAGGTCTGCTCTTCCGTTCATAGCAAATTGCTGAAAGACCCATTGAAAAATTGCTGTGATAAATAATGCCGAAAGTATAATGATCAGGTAAACCGGTATCCATTTTTTGGCTACTGTTTTACTCAGCCATATTGGGGAATAGCCGAGCGTCAGCAGTAACTGCAAATTGTCTTTGCTCCTGGCGATCATCAGTTGCAGGTAAAAAGAAAACAGCATCATGGCCAATAAAATTACCAGCCCGCCAAAGGCGGATAAACCACTTACGATGGCCTGTAAAACCTGCTTTACTCTTCCAAATTTTGTTTTGTCTTTATTGACGTGGTAATTTTTTTGCTGCAAATAATTCAGCAACTCCGGGCTATTGGCGTCTTTTGTTTTAATAAAAATCCTCGAAGGATTTGATCTGACGGCATTTGCCAAATGCTGGTTGGCCCAGGTTAAAAAACTCTCTGGCACCAATACAGAATTGATGCGGTCACTTAAACCAACCACATTGGCCTGGAAAACTTTAGTGGTGCCTGTTTGGGTGTAACATTCCAGTTGTATCACAACAGTAGCAATACTTTTAGCAGAAAATTGCGGCAGGTCTTTGCTTGGTGCAAATACGGTGTTGTATAATTCCAGGTAATCTGCCGACATGATGATGGGGATCCTTTCCTGTCCTTCTTTCCAGGTAAATTCTTCGGGAATGCTGTCTATAAAATTGTTATCAATAGATTCTAAAAAAAGATCGGTGGTAAATGGTAGCGTATTGCCACCGGTTGCTTTTACTAAAAATTTATTGGCCAATAATGGGGTAGCATCATCAATGCTTTTTTGGGCTTTCAGGTCAGCAATTTCGGCATCACTAAAACTATGGTCTTCGGCCATGTTTTCATTGCTGATGAGTTTGGTAACGGAGATATAATCAAAGCCATCTTTCCTCGTATTTTTTTCTTTCAGCAACAAATCAATATTGATGTAGAGTTGAATAGAACACAACAATAATAATACCCCTATGCCCAATCCGATATAACTCAACCAGCGGGAAACGTTGTTTTTGCTGGTTGATAAAAAAGGAGCGATGTCTTTATAAGAAAGCGGCATTGAGGAAAATTATTGAAGATTGTTGAATGTTGTTTGAGATGGTTTAATGCAGTTTAAAATTGTTGAATGTTGTTTAAGATGGTTGAATGTTTCTATAGCATAATCTTGTTTTTGAGTAGTACAATTTTTGGGGATCAGTTAAATCAACAACTGTTCAACCATTATTAAACCATTTTCAACAATTGTTCAACCACTTTCCAACTGCCCTCTAAACCATCAGCACCCTATCAGCCTTAAAGTATTCAATCAACTTTAGGTCTGCTAAAATGATGGAGGCTTTCCTGGCTGCTGTTTCTTCTTCCATTAGTTCCATTGCTTTGGCCCTGTTGGCTTCATCCAAATGGCTGAATGGTTCATCCAGCAATAAAAAATCAAACGGTTGCAGTAAAGAGCGGATGATGGCAATGCGTTGCTGTTCTCCATAACTGCAGGTGCTGCAAAGTTTGTGCAACTTGTTTTCAATGCCCAGCCGTTTGGCCATTTCCACAATTTTATTTTCTGTATGAAAAGGTGACAATTTTCTTTTGATCTCCAAATTTTGCAACACGGTTTGTTCTGTAAACAATCGAAGATCCTGGAAAACAATACTCAACTGTTGCTGGCGTAACCTGGCAGTTTGCGCTGCATTTAACTGACCTATATTTTCATTGTTGTAAATGATCTGCCCGCTGTAATCTTTCCTGAGGCCATATAAAAAATGTACCAATGAAGTTTTTCCACTGCCGCTTGGCGCAACAATATGTACTTGTTCGCCTTTGTGCAACGTCACCGTTTGATACCAGACCTGTGAATTGTTTACAGCGCCGGGAGAAAAGAAAGTGGGCAATATTTTTTGCAGCACAATTTGCATGGCAATGGCATTAAAAAACTGCCAGTTAGTTTACTATCCTGGCAGTGATGATTGAGTTGAAATTATTTTAAGGCGCCGGTGGCGGAGGAGGCGGCATTTTGCCATCCAGGTTGCCGGGTGTAATGGCATCTTCAAAAGCCCTCATGTCTTCCTGTTGCTTCTTCTTTTTCTCCATGGCTACCTTGGCGGCTTTGCTTAAATAAGCAGCCAGTTGTTTAAGGCTGTTGGTATTTTTATCTACCAGGTTTATTTCGATCGTATTGGTCAATGCATCATTTTTAAATTCTCCCCCTTTCCATAAAACATTGTCCCATGTTGACAATGAAATATCAAACAACGCTTTGCCGGCAGAATCTTTTGACGCCTGTGTTTGCAGCGACTTCATCAGTGATTGAAGGTTGAGGTATCCGCCAAAAGGGGAACCTGAAATATTACTGATAAAATCAAATTTAGTATCGCTGCCTGCAAGGTATTTATCAACTGTTTCTTTTGAATTACCCAGGGCAAAATAAGTTCCGTTACTGTTGTATGCAAACAACTCTCCTGATTGGGCATTGGGTAAACTGCTACCTGCTTTTTTTCCGGCATTGATCAATTTATTAAAGGCATCTTTATCGCCAATGGAAGCAGCAAAAACAAAGTTTGCTTTAGGCGTTGCAGGAAGTGATTTAAATTGCTCTTCATCTTTAAATGCAAAGGTGGAAGTGTCTGCTTCTAATTTAAAATCCGTGACGCCAACCAGGATATCGCCTTTGTTGGCTTTTACAAAATCATCCATGTTAAAACCAAATCTTGATACCGCAACATTTACAAACCCATCCAGGTTTAGCACTTTCAATAACTCACGGATGCCTTCCGGTTGAAAATGCAAAGCCATCACCGCAACAACATCTTTGCCCGGCATGCGTTTCAGCATATCTTCATCAATCTTGCCACCACCATATTTTTTATAGACTGCGGTTAATTCTTTGCCGGCATAACTGAATAGGTTGGCAGTTACTTTACCATTCTCGAAATTTAAAACACCCGTGGTATAGCTGTCTTTGTATAATTTGGATAAATCAATTAAGGCAAGCATTTCTGGAGTATTGCTGCCGCCACCTTTGCTCAGTGCTTCGGTACTCAGCCAAAAACGGATGTCGCCACTTTCAGCAAGCACTTTAGTGAATTGCTCATTTACAGCCAGGGAGTTGCTTTCTGATAAAGCGAAGACAGATTTGCAGGTTGCACCAATATCTCTTGGGTTATGATTGCTGATGTCGATAGAATCCCGCATCATTCTTTTCGATAGCTGGTCCATCTGCCCTAACTGCGGTGCATCAATGATGTACACAAATTTCTCTTTATCCCATCCAACACAAACCGGGAATTTGCTGATGAAATTGATGCCGTCCTTTTCGCTGGCCGATCCATTTTCCGATACTTCTGTATTGAATGATTTAAACATCGCTTCATCTTTTACGCTCCCCTCAAAACCAATGTAGCCGCCAATGCTGTCTTTCAGTACAAACACCAGCAGGTCTTTTGAGAGGTCAATACCAGAACTGGCAGGGTTGTCCAGCAGTTTTTTTACTGATGCAGGCAGGCTGCTGTCGCCATAGGCTTCCTTAAAAACCGGGTTGTTTTTTATTTCATCCCAGGGTAATTTGGAAGCCAGGGATTTGCCATCTACCTGCAATACAAACGCTGCTGTGGCAGGTATTAATCGTCCTTGTGTATTTTTCTTTTTGCACGATGCAAATAAAAATAAGGCTGCAGCAAACAACAGGTATTTAAAACGTAATTGCATATTTGATTGGTTTTAATTAATGTTTTTAAAAGTCGAAATTGTATTATGTTACCAGCTTTAAAGCTATGAGCATCATCGTTGTGAACTTGTTCTGTCATTTATTCTTTTTTGGGGAAAAGAATAAATCATCTCTCTTGTACTATTGGTTTTTCATGGCATCTTTAAGGGTAATCATCATAGTATTACTTTTTTGCAGCAGGTTTGGGCATCAGGTATTCTGCCAGCCTGTCAAACACCACTACTTCCTGTAAGCCCGTTTTCAGATCTTTAATCAGGCAATATTGCTGTTCTATTTCTTTGCTGCCAATGATCACCGCATAAGCAATGTTTTTCTTTTCTGCATAGTTAAACTGTTTGTTGATCTTGGCAAACTCATGATACAACTCACAAGATATTCCTTTGCTTCTTAATTGCTGCATAATGTCAAAAGCAAACTGGCTCTCTGCTGCCCCCATGTTAAAGAATATGGCCTGTGTACCGGTTTGCACTGCTGCAGGAAACAAATTCAATTCTGTCATCACATCATAGATCCTGTCAACACCAAAGCTGATACCAACGCCGGGTATACCCGGAACATCAAACAAACCGGTCAGGTCATCATAACGGCCACCACCACCAATGCTGCCGATTTTAACAGTGTCAGGTGCTTTGGCTTCAAAGATAATACCAGTGTAATAGTTCAAGCCCCTTGCCAAAGTAAGGTCAATTGAAACATTGTTTGCTGCCGGCAAATGGCCGATCAAAAATTCCAATTCTTTTATACCTTCCTGACCAATGGTTGAATCGGAAAAAAAGTCTTTTAGGAAATTAATTTTTTCAACATTGCTCAACGCATTGCCGGCATTGTTCATCGTAAGGTACGATTCTATAATGTCTACCTGGTCTTCGTTTAATTCTTTCTGGCGCAATTCTTCTTTTACTTTATCAATACCGATCTTATCCAGCTTATCAATGGCCGTGGTAATGGCTACAACTTTACTTTCTTCATCACATACTTCAGCCAATGCAGTTAATATTTTCCTGCTGTTGACCCGCAGTTCATAATCAGTAATCTTGAGCTTGGTAAAAACATCATGGTAAATAGAAGCCAGTTCAACTTCATTCACCAATGATTTGCTGCCTACCACATCTGCATCGCATTGCGTAAACTCACGGTAGCGGCCTTTTTGCGGACTATCACCCCGCCATACCGGTTGTATTTGATAACGCCGGTAAGGGAAAACTAACCGGCCATGGTTCATGGCAACAAATCGTGCAAAAGGAATGGTAAGGTCGTATTTTAAAGCACGCTCGGTAAGGTCGCTGCTGCTTTTTCCTTCCAGTACTTTTTCAAAACCCGCTTTCGATTTGTCAATGTTCTTTGGATTGCTGATACCGTTGTTTAAAATTTTAAACATCAGCTTATCGCCTTCTTCGCCATACTTACCCATCAGTGTATCCAGGTTTTCCATGGCCGGCGTTTCCAAAGGTTCAAACCCGTAAACCTCGAATGTTGTTTTTATGGTAGAGAAAATGTAATTTCTTTTGCGTACTATTTCTGCGGAAAAATCCCGTGTGCCCTGCGGCATGGATGGTTTTGGCATATTGCTTAAGCGTGTGGGGTTAAAATTATTTTTTATGGTATTGGAATTTATTTCAGCATTATATCAACTGTATTTTTTGATCAGCGCATCACAGGCTTTATTGATCAACCCATACACTTCATGATAACCTGGTTCGGTTCCGTACCAGGGATCCGGCACATCCCTGTTGTAATGGCTTTCATCCAGCAAAAGGTCAACCTTAGATGCATCAAATTTATCCCGGCTGATCATTTTCATTTCATCGATTACATCAGCAGCCATGGCATAAATTTTATCAAATTTTGAAAAGTCTGCAGCAGTAAATTTTCTGCTTACCTGCCCACTGATATCAATGCCGTTTTTAAGCGCTACTTTCTGCGATAACCGGTGTGGACATTCGCCTGTATGATAGCCATTGGTGCCGGCACTATCAACTGTCCAATCAAGTCCGGCTGCAGCTATTTTATTTTGTAGAATGCCTTCTGCCAAAGGGCTTCTGCAAATATTGCCCAGGCACACCATCAGGATTTTCATGCGGCAAATATAGTTTACTGCCGGCAGATGTTTATTGCCATCCGTAAATTTCCGGTTAATGCAAAAACTACTTCGTATTTTTTCATAACCTTCTCATAATTTTTTTCTTTATCACCATTTTATAAACCATTGTTTTTCATGCGTTCTAACTTTGTATGTTTGCAAAAATTTAAACCAATTTATCACACATGAACCATCTGCCGTTGGAAGGAAATAATTTTGGTGCTTCTTCCGTTCAACCGGTTCATGTATTGCTCGCAGAAGATAATAAATTACTGCAGGAAGCAATGCGGATTGTGTTGGTTAAAAAAGGTTTTACTGTGTCTGTTGCAAAGGATGGAAAGGAAGCAGTGGCACAAATGAAACAGCACCCGATCGACATCGTTTTAATGGCCATTAATATGCCTGTAATGACCGGCGTAGAAGCAACCATCGCCATCCGTGATTTTAATCAATACACACCGATCATTGCCTTTACCAGTTACGACGAAACATCCATGATACAGTATATCAAGAAAGCAGGCATGAATGGTTTCCTCAGCAAGTATGCTTCTCCTGAGCATATCTATCATGTCATTATGCAGCATACCGATATGGCCAAAAAGAATTGATCGCCTGCAAGTATTTCCTCTTTTTATTTCCTCAAAAATTTATGGAATAGTTGATCCATCAGCGTCTAATGAATTACCGGCGCCGGTTTTGAATTTTAATTTTCTCATTTCAAAACCAACAAACAATGAACAGCGAAACCATTTTAAAAAGCGATGTGCTTGATATTATTTTTGATGAAAGAAACAAGCACTACGGAGCTTATCCACTACGCAAATTTTATCCCAACAGAATAAAATTTTCTTTATTTGTAATGCTGGGAATTGTAATTGTTTTTTCTGCATTTACTTTAATGCCTGGCAGTAAAAAAAATACAGCAGTTTTCATTACAGATCCGTATGTTCTTGCCAGTCCAATACCTCCGGCAGCCCAACCTGAACCAGTCAAACCCAAACCTAAAGTTATTTCAACCAAAACCTCGTCCCAGGCAAAATTCATCAGCAATATTAAAATTGTTCCCAATAAAGATTCAACCGAAACATTGCATGATTTAAGTAAACTGGCCATTGGAAACTCAAATATTAATATTAAAGATCCCGGGGAAGGAGACAAAAAATTAGTTGGTGAAGAATTCGGTACAGATCCGGCGCCATACAAGGATCCAGCACCGGTAACAGAAAATAAATTGCCATTGGAAAACCCCGATGTACAGGCTTCTTATCCGGGTGGCGTAAAAGAGCTGATCAAATTTTTAGAAAGAAACCTCCGTACGCCAAGGGATATGGAAGAAGGTGAAACAATTGAAGTAAGGGTAAAATATGTGGTTGATTTTGATGGCAACCTGCAAAGTTTCAATGTTGTAAAAGATGGCGGCGAAATGTTCAATGCAGAAGTATTGAGGGTACTGAAAAAAATGCCTAAATGGAACCCCGGAAAAAAAGGTGGACAGAATGTACCGGTTTATTATACCATCCCTATAAAGTTTACATCGCTTTACTAATTGTTTGTGATAAAAACTGTACTTTGTAAGCCCAAAAAATCAGGCAAAGAGCTACCGGGGTACTTCAGCTTGCATCAACTTTAGAAACAACACAATTGCTGGATAAATATGGCATTAGAAGAATTTGAAAAAGACCAGATGACCGAAAGGCAACGGGGCATTTCGCAGATGCGTACCATCAGTAATTATGGTATGGGCATTTTTTTGATACTGGCCGGTTGTTTTTTCATGTTTCCCACACCGTACACAGAAGATTTTTTAAACCGTTATGATACGGTGCTGATAAAAATATTTGCAGTAGTATGCTGGGTGTATGGTGGCTTCAGGATGTACAGGGGCTATCAGAAAAATTATTTC
>CAXTPJ010000044.1:0-10926 GCA_964245855.1 uncultured Ferruginibacter sp.
TTCGTTTAAAAAGCGAAAGGATTTTTTGTATCAATTTATTTTATCAGCGTTTTGGAGCTGTAGTACCATCAGGAGGAGTTGCCGTTTGCGGCGTTTCCATTATTGGTTGCGCTGCCGTTCCGTACTGCTTTTGAATGGCATCAATACCATTTAAAAACTGTTGTCCCCTTTCGGCATCATCATACAATGGCCTTAGCTTGTTGCCCAGGTTCGATAAAAAATTATCCCTTTCCATCTGGTACCTGATAGCCATACTTTTTGCAAGCGACTGCTTCAGTTCTGCAACAGACATTTCGCCCATGGCAGCATAGTAAACCATTTGTTCGTCCAGGTCTTTCTTCACAGCTTTCGCTACTTTCTGCGCCAGCGTTGTATCACCGGCTTTATAACACGCTTCTAAGAATTGCAGCGAAAAATAATCATGCTGCTGAAAACGGGAAACCATGCCGTAACCAAAGTTGCTTTCCAGCATATTCTTATCACATTTCTGCAACAGTTTTTTTGCATCTTCCTTGTTGCCATGGTCAGCAATATTAGCAGCAGCAGTTGCGTAAGCCAAACGGATGCTGTTCAGGTGGCGACGGTTTTCTTCATCAAAATAAACACCTGGTTTATCCGCATTGCCAAAGGCAAATTTGTTCATCATTTTATTTATTACCCATGGCCTGTTTACTTCGCTGCCTTCTACCGGCACCAGGCGGTAAGCCAACCCATCCTGGCGGATATATTTGTCAAATCCAAGGCTGATCCTTTCTGAGGTAAAATAAATAGGGCGTTTCCATTTATTGGCAGCAATGATGTTTAAAATAGCTGCATCATTTTTTTGTATTACCCCTTTCGGTATTTCAAATTTCAATTCGCTTACTACACTGTCATCTGCGTTTACCGTACCGTTGCTCCTAACCAGGTTTACATCAACCGGCACGGTAACTTTTTTAGTAGGGTAAGTACTGATGAACATTCCATCACCAATTGGCCTTGTTTTGCTTGGTTCATCGCTTCCCGCCCAATCTTTCATCATGGTGTACAGGTCCATATACTGGTTCTGATCAAAGGCCGGGTTCGGTACAAAATATACTCCATCTCTTTTGGTTCCTTCAATCTGTTCAATACTCCAGATCGGATCTATCGGGTCGCTTTGATTTATTTTATACCTCAACTGGTTAATGTACCAGTCAATACCCAACAGGCTGGAGTTAATCACCCTTACATCCCTGCGGATGCCTTCAACCTCCTGAGCATACCACAATGGATAGGTATCGTTGTCACCAAACGAAATTACGATCGCATTTTTATCACAGCTTTCCAGGTAATCTATTGCCAGGTCTCTTGCCAATACTTTGTTGCCCCTGTCATGGTCATCCCATTCCTGGTTGGCCATTAGCACCGGCACCGCAGCAATACAAACCGCCGCAGCAATATAATTGCTGATGGCGCCACCTAAAAATTTAGATAAAAGGTCTTGTATAAATAATACACCCAATCCTATCCAGATGGCAAATGCATAAAAAGATCCCACAAAAGCGTAGTCCCTTTCCCTTGGCATATTGCCCGGCATATTCAGGTAGATCACAATGGCCAAACCGGTGAAAAAGAATAATAAACCAACAACCAATCCATCCCGCTGGTCTTTTTTAAACTGGAAGAACAAGCCAAGCAATCCAAGGATCAGCGGTAGTGCGTATAATTTATTGTTGGCCTTATTGGTCTTCATACTTTCCGGCATATCTTTTTGGTCACCCAAACGGGCATTGTCCCAAAAAGGGATACCGCTTAACCAGTTGCCATCCCTTACATTGTTCATTACAGCGCCCTGTATGTCATTCTGCTTGCCTGCAAAATTCCACATAAAATAACGCATGTACATCCAGCCGGCCTGGTACTGCAAAAAGAAGTTGACGTTATCACCAAAAGTTGGTTTGTTCGACCAGCGCTGCCGGGTTACCTTTTGCCCGTTCTCTGTTTCTTCTACATTGTTTTTGGTAATGCCTGCAAAGCTTGCATAATAATCAGCATGCCCCTGTTCATTGCCTGCATCCCACATGCGTGGAAACAGGTGCACATCTTCCGGGTGATAGGTTACACTTTGTTTGCGGCCTTTCTTTTCATATCCATTGGCTGTTTTAATGTATGTTTCTTCGTTTACATAATCCGGGTCGTATGCTTCTCCTGCTACACTACCTGCAGTAAAATCCTGGCCGGTTACAATCGGTGTTTCTCCATATTGTTCCCTGCTGAGGTAACCTACTAAACTTACCGGGTTATCTACATTGTACATATCTACCGCAGTATCTGCATTGGAACGTATAAGCGTAGTGAGATAAGAAGAATAACCAATGAGCATGAAGGTGAAACTCCACAAACTCAGTTTTAAAAAATTCCAGTTTTTTTTATTGGCAATGCGTAAACCAAAATATATAAGTACCGCAAGCAGCACAAAGAAAAATGCAAAACCACTGAAGAATGGCAGGCCAAAATCATTTTTGAACATGATATCAAAAGCACCGGCTCCTTTAATAGAATATTGTATTACAACTTTTTGAACAATGCCGGTAATGGCGCAGCCTAAAATAAAGGCTATAACAGTTCCGCCGGTTGTTACTTTGTAGCGTTTAAAATAATACAGCATCACCATTGCAGGAATGGTTAACAGGTTCAATAAATGCACCCCGATAGAAAGCCCCATCAGGTAAAAGATCAATATCAACCAGCGGTCTGCACCGGTAAAATGCCCTTTGATTCCAACTTTTTCTTCTTCGGTAACGGCATTCTCCCATTTTAATGCGGCCCAAAATACAATGGCTGTAAAGAAAGAAGACAGTGCATATACTTCCCCTTCAACTGCACTGTACCAGAATGAATCAGAAAAACAATAAGCAAGTGAACCCACTACGCCGGCAGCCATCGCTGCAAATGTTTGCTCCGAAGACAATTCGCCGGTTGCCTTGATCAATAATTTTTTTGCAAAATGCGTAATGCTCCAAAACAGGAATAAAATGGTAAAGCCGCTGGCCAGTGCACTCATGAGGTTAACGCCGGTGGCTGCATGTTTTGGATCAAATGGCGCCATAAATAAACGGCCGATCAACACAAATAAAGGCGCCCCGGGCGGATGGGGAATTTGTAATTTATACGCACTGGAAGCAAACTCACCGCAATCCCAAAGACTGCCGGAAGCTTCCATCGTCATAATATATACCGTACAGGCAATGATGCAGATTACCCAGCCGGTAATGTTGTTGATCCGTTTATAATTCATATCGTAATTGGTTAATAATGGTCGCAAATATAAATAGTTTGTAGTTTGCAGTAGTTAGTTTGTGGTTATTTATCATTTTTTTTGAGACAGGCGGTGCCAACCGCTTTCAATTGCAGGTCAACAGTGGCTTCCATGGCTTTTTACATTCTACTAACCGGTATGATCAACGGCCATTATAAGCTGTGCTTTTGTTGTAAAACTTAGAAGCTGTTGAATTGATTGAATATTTTGAATTGTAAAAAAAAGCTCAATAAAGCACTACAGTAAAAGTGTGCGACGCAACGATGCTCCATTTAATTCCTGAAGCTGGTAACATAATCAAATTAATAACTCAACCAGCTTATTACTTCAGCAATAATTTATACTGCATATATTTTTTCTCTTCATACTAAAAACCCCGGTACTAAACCGGGGTTTTAAAAATAAGCAGTCAGTTATATTTTAATTGGCTTTTACCAGCTTCAATGTTTGTGCTGATGTGCCCTGAATTACTTTCACAATGTACATTCCGGTCATAAAGTTGTTACCGAAAGTGTACTTGGTATTGCTGTTGCCGCTTGTCTGGTACATTACTTTTCCATCAAGGCTGAATACTGATACCAGCACTTTTTCATTGCTGCCACCTTCTACCATTAAAGAGAACGAAGTAGTTGTTGGATTAGGATAGGCATTCAATGTAAGCGCTTTGTTGCTTGTAATCGCTACCTGAGGCGCTGCAACCCTTGCTGCAACAGTATTTGAATCAGTCTTATTTGAAGCATTGTTTGTTCTTGCTGCAGTAGTGTTGGCTGATCTTCCTGCCACCAGGGCTACTGCTACAGTAGTTACAGCAGAACATCCTTTAGAATCTGTTACAGTGTAAGTGTACGTACCTGCACCTACAGAGAACGAACCTGTTCCGGTGTAAGGCGCTGTTCCACCTGTCGCTGTAACTGTTACCGGAACCAAAGCACCTACAGTTGATAAAACACCTGCTACAGCAGAGACTGCCAAAGGAGCTGACGGCTGTGCAGTTTTAACTGCGGCAACTGAAATATTGTTACCGGCATCTTTCACTGGATAATAATTGGTAGTGCTGATTTTGCTGGTAACATCCCAGGTTGCAACATGGTTTGCATTACCGCTCCATACCGTTAAAGTATTGATACCGCTTTCAAACTGTCCACCTGTAAATTTGTTGGCGCTGATCAAATTACGGTTGCTGTCTGCTTCAAAGAAGGCGATGTTATCGATATAAGTAGTACCATTTGCCTGGTCAAATTCAAGGAAAAAGCTTGCTGCTGCTGTTGTTGGAGGGGCTGCAAAATAGAACTCATGATCAACCCTTGTTGTTCCAAAAGTAGCAGACTGTTTAGAAACAATCACTGTCCATGGCGTGCTGGTCATCCTGATTGCCGCAGTTAATTTATTGGAAGCGGTTGTACCCAGTGTGCTGAACCTTAAAATATAGTTTTTAGTACTGCTAACCGCACCAATGGTGTAATACATAGAGGTAGTTCTGCCGGCAATACTGGTATTGTGTGATAATTTTAAAGAACCCTTTCCTGCACCCAGGCTAAAAGAACCGGTGCCGGTGTAAGGTGATGTTCCACCCGTTGCTGTAATGGCTACAGTTGAAGTACTTCCAAAACAACTCACGGTTACCGTTTCGCTGTTAGGAGTTGCTTTTAAACCGGTTACTCCTGTACCAATAGTAATTGAAGTAGTAGCTGTACAACCTTTGGCATCTGTCACAGTATAATTATAAGTACCAGCCGTTACGGTGAATGAACCCGTACCGGTGTAAGGTGCGGTTCCGCCTGTAGCCGTTACCGTTACATTACCAGTACCTGCTGTTGCCACTGCGGTTAATGCTGCTGTTGGCTGTGTTACGGTAATGCTGGTAGTGGTGGTTGCTCCTGTTGCATCTTTTACAGTGTATGTGTAAGTACCTGCTGTTACGGTGAAGGTCCCTGTACCGGTATAAGGTGCAGTACCACCGGTAGCTGTTACTGTTACGGTGGCGCTTCCACCATAGCAGTTGATAGCTGGTGCTGATGATGCAGCTTTTAAAGCGACTGAACCGGTATCTTTAATCATGATTTTTGAAGTGAAAGGTTGTAAAGTGACAGAACCTTTGTAAGCAGTACCATCCACACCTTTATAATCATCGCTTAATGCGATTGTTTTGGCAACAGTAGTTGCATTGTATTCAAAACGGATCTGGTCTTCTACATCCAATACAGTTGCATTGGCTTCAAATACCTGCAGGTTATCGATGTAAGTAGTACCGGAATTTTGTTCAATTTCTATTACTACGCTAGAAGCTGATTCATTGGTAGTTGGAGTAAATAAAAATTCATGGTCTGTTCTGCCTATACCAAATGCATGTGCCTGGTTAGGTACTATATTAGTATAAGGAGAACCTGTTTTACGGAAATAAGCTTTTACCACACCCATAGCGCTGGTACCGTAAGTACTTACCCGGATGATGTATTTTTTGCCGGCAGTTAATGCACCAATCGGGCCATGCAATGTACCTACTTTGGTAGGCAATGGATTAGAGAAAGTAAATTTTAAAGAACCACCACTGATCTTGTTGGTGTTATCCCACGAAGTAGTAACATTTGTACCAAATAACGTAAGGCCCAGGATGTTACTGGTAAAAGTGCTGTTGGTGAATTTATTGCTGCCGATTGTTCCGGCCAGCTTGTAAGTAACCGGTTCCTGAACAGGATATTTCCCATTGGCATCGTCACCTGAAAAAGCTTTCCAGCCTTCAAGCGTCAACCTTGGTGTGGCAACACTGGCGCCACCACTGGTAGCATACATATCAAAACCTATTGGTTGAGGATTAAAGCGGCTGTAGATATTACTGTCTATATCTCCCAAATTTTGTACTGCCGATTGAAAAGTAGTTACAGTAGGTTCGTTCAGGGCTGAATTTTTATACATGAAGTTTAACCCAGTTGGATTTTTTGAAAAACAGATATTGTTCTTTACTTTAAAGTTCCTGATCTGCCCGATATAAGCCCAACGCATTACACTTACAGAATAACCTTCATTGTTATAAAATGTATTTCCCCTGAAAGTTACGTTTACCGGGTTATTGGTGTGGATCCCTTCACCATTTACATCAAAGATGGTGTTGTTCAATACTTCAACACCCAATGATTCGCCATCCAGGTGGATACCGGCAACATCAGCACCTGTTCCAAAACGGCTGGCAGGCGCCCCCATACCTTTTGTAATAATGTTATCCCTTACCACACGGCCGCTGTACAAAATCAATGGTACTGCTTCTGTTGAACCAGACCAGGTGTAAATACCACCACCATCTTCTTTCTGGAAGCAGTAGTAGTTAACCCAGTTGTTATTTACCCTAACATTATTACCCTGGAATTCCATTGCCACATAACCTGTTGTATCTACTTTATTGTATTCCATTACAAGGCCGCTTGAAACGCTTGCATTAACCCCCTTGTAAGCATTTGCACCACTTTCTCCCATACCTGCTAATGTACCTGTGTTTTTTACAGTGCAATTGCGGATGGTAGAGTTGGTTAATTTGCTGTTACTAAGTGTAATAGAATTGGTAAGCATATTCCTCAGGTTACAATTCTCTACTAAAATATTGGCGCCATTCGATTCATAAATACCGTAATCACCGCCATTGGTAAAATCACAGTTCTGGATAGTGATGTTAGAGGAATTAAGAGAATAAATGTTCCAGCCATTGGCGCCATCAAAAGCAATGTTATTGATAGTGATATAATTTTTAGAAGTGATGTTAATAAGGGTATCAACACAACTTACTTTAACAGAATAAGAAGAGGGTGTAGCAGTACCAAAATACATCTGAAGGGTTTTGCTACTGTTATTAAAATACCACTCTCCCATTTTATCCAGTGTGCGTGGGTCGTTGGTAATGAAATATCCAAAATTCTTTTGGCCATCGTAAGTGGTATTGCTTGGATTGGTATAACTGATTGTAGTACCGCTGTGGTTATTGATTTTGCAACGGTCTATCACCCACAGTTTTTTACGGATCACAACATCAGCGCCTGTCCAGTTGGTAGCGCTTGTTAATTCGTTATCAGTAATAGAAGTTGTTCCTGCAAATGTTTCATATTTAAGGAAACCATCGTTGGCTTCATCCGCATTTGGATAGCGGCCCAATGCCTGTGGTTCGTTGTTAACAGTAACCATGTTAAGCGTTGCTTTTGCACCTGGTGCAGCAGCCTGGTAAACACCATTTCCTGCAGAAGCCCAGGAAGAAAGCGTTACAAAACCGGAAATTACCGGCTTGGCACCTGAACCATAAGCATTCACAACGATCGGCCTTCCGCTGGCACCTGCTTTACCAATAACCAGGGAACCGTAAAAAACATCACCCCTTCTTAAAGCGATGGTATCGCCGGCTGCGATGCTTGAAAAAGATGAATTTACCTTGCTGAGTGTTTGCCATGGTGTGCTGGCAGATGTACCGTTGTTGGAATTGCTTCCGTTGGCGGCCACATAAAAAGTTTTCGCTTGTGCAGTTGTTGTAATCCCGATCAATGCGGCCAGGATGAGTAGAAGTTGGTTTTTCATTCTTGTGTGGATTTTATTGTCATTTTTTTTCGTCACTTAAACACAATAGTTTGCCATTGCCCTTTCGAGCTTAAAAAAATTATATGGCTGGAAATTCCAGTTACCATGTAACCATGGTTACTGTATCATTCATTTGGGTCAGGAATGAATGGAGGAACAATGTCCCTTTTTGTGGTTTAAGGCAATGGGTGGGCTGACTTGTTGTTGGCAGGAAGCAGATTATAACTTTTCATAATCTTTAACCGGACATTGGATTTTCAAATCAACTATAGAATTCGTTTTAGAAACTTTTTAATGTTTTTCAAAATAAATTCTGTCGACAATTTTCAATTACTGTGCCAAAGGGATGTAGAAAAAGCTTGACTTTTTAACATTCTATACTGAAAAAAAAATGTTGATTTTAGGTTATTGATTAATAGTAACTTATAACTCCGATTGTGAATAACTTGTAAATTTTAATCATATATAAAAAAGATTAATTTGGGAATAAGCATACCCGAACTATAGTTTTAAAACTACATTATTATAAAAAATAAATATGTTTATTCAAAACGCATATAGAATTTAAATAATAAAAAATAAAAAAACCGCTGTCCAGGACAGCGGTTTTCATTTGAATTAAAATAAAATGTTATACAGCGAATGATGTTCCGCATCCACATGTGTTACTTGCATTTGGGTTTTTAAAAGTGAAACCCCTTGAGTTTAATCCTCCCTGCCAGTCAACCTCCATTCCCATTAAATAAATGCCATGCGATTTTTCCATGATAAAATTGATATCACCAGACTGGTACATTTCATCTTTCTCAGATTTTGCGTCAAAACCTAGTACATAGGTCATGCCACTGCAACCCCCACCTTTTACTCCAACCCTTAAAAAAGTGTTATGATCAAATCCTTCTTCATTCATCAGGCGTTTGATCTCATTAGTGGCTGATGCTGTAAAATTTACCGGGCCAGCTATTGTTGTTTCCATATTTGTATTATTTGCAGCAAAGATATTTATATTTTTAAAAAACAAGCCGGGGCTTCTTTTGCGAAAGAGGGAAATAAATTGGCAACGGATTGCCTTATTTTTGTTTGCAAAATACTTATTTATGATGCTGTTAGAAATTGTTGTGCAGGATGTACAACTGGCCGTACTATTTGTTTTTTTTATTGCTATTGCCTGGTTGCTGGCCGAATTCAAGGGCATGAAAGATGAAATAAAAGATCGATTGGGCATTAACAACGATACCATTAAGTTGCGCCTGCAGGCCTATGAACGGCTTTCAGTGTACGCAGAAAGGGCATCTTTAAAAAACCTGGTTTCCCGTACCCCTTTTGCAGAGATGAACGTGGTTGACCTGCAGTTAACATTATTGCACACGCTCAGAAGCGAATACGAATACAATGTAAGCCAGCAGATATATGTTAGCCCGGATATGTGGAAAGCTGTTGGTAATTTAAAAGACCAGAATATCTACATCATCAACCAGATTGCTGCAACTGTGCCTTCCAATGCAGCCGCTATTGAACTCAGCAGGCGCATTATAGAATATGCTTCCAATAAAAATGCAGAATTAAGCACCATTGTACTGGATGCCCTCCAGTTTGAAGCAAAAAAAATATTGTAAGCAGTTGATTGTTATCCTAAAACAGCCATCATGAAAAAAATAGTGACCGATGCCGGTATTGAAATAAAGGAATTATATACAGCTAATGATGCAGAGCATAACAGCACCGAACTACCCGGCGAATTTCCCTTTACCAGGGGGGTGCAGGCTGATATGTACCGGGGTAAACTGTGGACCATGCGGCAGTACGCCGGCTTTAGCACGGCAGAAGAAAGCAATAAACGCTATCATTATTTATTATCGCAAGGCGTAAGCGGGCTAAGTGTGGCTTTCGACCTGCCTACGCAAATTGGTTACGACAGTGACCATTCTTTAGCCGAAGGTGAAGTTGGTAAAGTTGGTGTAGCGATAGATAGTTTGGAAGACATGGAAATACTGTTTAAAGGCATAAACCTCGAAACAGTATCTACCTCAATGACCATTAACGCCACCGGTTTTATTTTGCTGGCATTGTACGTTGCACTGGCAAAAAAGCAGGGGGCTGATCTGAAAAAAATTTCGGGAACCATACAAAATGATATTTTAAAAGAATATGCTGCCCGGGGTACTTATATATATCCGCCCAAAGCTTCCATGCGCATCATCACAGATATTTTTGAATGGTGTGCGGTGGAAGTACCAAAATGGAATACCATTTCTATATCAGGTTACCATATCCGTGAAGCAGGCAGTACGGCAGTACAGGAAATTGCGTTTACGCTGTCTAACGGAAAAGCGTATGTAAAAGCGGCGATGGAAAAAGGGATTGATGTAAATGTGTTGGGCAGGCGGCTATCTTTTTTCTTTAATGCGCACAATAATTTATTTGAGGAAGTGGCCAAATTCCGGGCAGCAAGAAAAATGTGGGCTGTTATGATGAAAGAACTGGGCGCTACCGATCCTAAAGCGATGATGCTTCGTTTTCATACCCAAACCGGCGGTGCAACATTAACGGCACAGCAGCCAATGAACAATATTGCCCGTGTTACCATTCAAACGCTGGCAGCAGTATTGGGCGGCACGCAAAGTCTTCATACAAATGGATATGATGAAGCATTGAGCCTGCCTACAGAGGAAGCGGCCCGCACTGCACTGCGTACCCAGCAAATAGTAGCGTTTGAAAGCGGCGCACCTGATACGGTAGATCCATTAGCCGGCAGTTATTTTGTGGAGCAGCTTACCAGGGAAGTAGAACTCAATGCCTGGCAACTCATTCAAAAAATTGATGCCATGGGTGGCAGTGTGGCTGCGATCGAATCGGGCTATATGCAGGATGAAATTGCCCGGAGTGCCTATCATTATCAAAGCGAAATAGAATCAGGTGAAAAAATCATTGTAGGTGTAAATAAATTCCAGGTAAGCGGCGAAAGCAAAGTACCGCCCTTTAAAATTGATGATAGCATAAGGGACGTGCAGGCAAATAAATTAAAAGCACTCAAAATAAAACGAGACAACACAAAAGTTACCGCCTGCCTTGAGCAACTTAATAAAGCCGCTACA
>CAXTPJ010000045.1:0-10921 GCA_964245855.1 uncultured Ferruginibacter sp.
ATCAAAAAAATGAAGATCAAAGAATTGTATGTGTTTGAAGGAATGGGCAAAAAGAAAGCAACCGAAGTTTTTGCCGGTGATATTTGTGCAGTAGTAGGATTGGAAACGTTCAATATTGGAGACACCATTGCAGATGTTGAAAATCCGGAAGCATTACCGGTGATCAGTGTAGATGAGCCAACCATGAGCATGTTGTTCGGTATCAATAACTCACCTTTCTTTGGTCGTGAAGGTAAATTTGTAACCAGCCGTCACCTGCGTGACAGGTTGATGAAAGAAACAGAAAAAAACCTGGCGTGGCGTGTAGAAGACAGCGACAGTGCTGATAGCTTTAATGTATTTGGCCGTGGTATCCTTCACCTGGGTATCCTGATCGAAACCATGCGCCGGGAAGGATTTGAATTAACCATCGGTCAGCCACAGGTATTGATCAAACACATTGACGGTGTAAAAAATGAGCCGTATGAAATATTGGTGGTTGATGTACCATCAGAATACAGCGGTAAAGTAATTGACCTGGTTACCCAGAAAAAAGGCGAAATGCTGGTAATGGAAACCAAGGGTGAAATGCAGCACCTGGAGTTTGATATTCCTTCAAGGGGATTGATCGGTTTAAGAAGCAATATGCTGACTAACACTGCCGGTGAAGCTGTAATGGCACACCGTTTTGCAGAATACAGGCCATGGAAAGGACCAATTCCTGGTCGTAACAATGGTGTTTTGTTGAGCAAAACAACTGAAAAAACAACTGGTTATTCTATTGATAAATTGCAGGACAGGGGACGTTTCTTTGTTGATCCGGGAGAAGAAGTTTATGCAGGCCAGGTTATAGCAGAACATATTAAGCCAGGCGATTTAGTAGTAAACGCAACAGAGCCTAAAAAACTGACCAACCACCGTGCAAGCGGAACCGATGATGCTTCTAAAGCAGCGCCAAAAATTTTGATGAGCCTGGAAGAATGTATGGAATATATTCAGCAGGATGAGTGTATTGAAGTAACGCCGAAAAGTATCCGTATCCGTAAAACAATTTTGAACGAAGATGAGCGCAAGCGTGTAAGCAAATCAATGCAGTCGGAAGCTGTTTAAGAATAGCTTTAAATAATATGGATGCCCCCTGCTAAAACAGGGGGCATTTTTTATTCAACAAAAAAGCGTGCAAACCAAAATGCCCATTACCTTTGTGCAACAGATGAAAAAAGGCATTTCTATATTATTCTTTATTGTGCTGATCTGCTTTGTAGCTGCAACGGCCACTGCACAATGTGCCATGTGTACCAAAACAGCACAGCAATTGGGAGAAAAGCCCGCCCAGGGCTTAAACAGCGGTATCCTTTACCTCATGGTTGCGCCATTTGCCATTGTAGGCATCATCGGTTACCGGTGGTGGAAAAGCGACCGGTCTGTGTAAAAGTTTTTCCCACTAATGGCACTAATTTTCAAAAATAAAAATCCATAAAAGCAAAGTTTCATTCATGTTTTATTGATGTAGTTTACTTAACGGTTTTTTCAATCAAAGAGGCAAAGCTGCATTTCTTTTTTTGCGTCTTTTCTTTCCTGGCGCCTTTCCGTGATACCCTTAAGTAAACGACATTGATATATTAGAGAAAAAAACTTGCTGCTATTTTTAACATGCGAAACACATTATCTTTAACTTCAAAAACATTCGTGTTCATTCCTGTATTCGTGGCAAAATAATTTCATTTTATAATGGGAGAAAAAGCCGTGGTGATGGCCTTTAAATAGCAAAGGCTTTTCTCAAAATCAAGCCTGGTATTGCTGAATAAAGCGGTATAAATTAAAATCAACTCCGGCAGATTCAATTGCGTTTTTAAGGTGGGCTTTATTGATGCCTGCCATTCTTTTTTGCTGAACCAGGTGAAAGGCTTTTTCGGCCAGCAACCAACTTCTTTTTTCTTTATTTCCTGGTTGCTGCTGCAAATTTTGATGGATGGCTACCAGCAATTCTTTTATACCTTCTTTTTGCGATGCTACCGTTTTAATGATTTCAATTGCTGTTTGTTTTGCGTG
Organism: uncultured Ferruginibacter sp.; assembly: GCA_964245855.1. Lineage (GTDB taxonomy): Bacteria > Bacteroidota > Bacteroidia > Chitinophagales > Chitinophagaceae > Ferruginibacter. The sequence continues at coordinate 2,032 of CAXTPJ010000045.1, forward strand.
AAAGGCCGGCGCCAGCATCAAACGTAAATTCTTTACAAACATATCCGCATCCGGACGGTCGCTTTTATTTACCACAAAAATATCGGCTATCTCCATCAGCCCGGCTTTCATGGTTTGCACTTCGTCGCCTGCTTCCGGCACAACTGTTACCACGGTTACATCTGCCAGGCCAGCAATTTCAATTTCACTTTGTCCAACACCTACGGTTTCAACAATAATATAATCAAACGGCGCCGCTTTCATGAGGTCGCTGATCTCGATAATTTTGGGATGCAACCCACCCAAAGAACCCCTTGTTGCCAGTGAACGGATAAAAACGTTTGGATGATCATACCATTCATTCATGCGGATGCGATCGCCCAGCAAAGCACCCAGGTTAAATGGAGAAGATGGATCAACACAAATAACAGCTACCTTATTTCCTTCACCCACTATTTGCCCGATCAGGGCATCTACCAAAGTACTTTTTCCTGCGCCCGGCGGGCCTGTAATACCAATCACCGGCGTGGTAGATGGCAGTAATGATTGCAACAAAATCTCCCAACCGGCCGCTTCATTTTCAACCAGTGAAATGGTACGGGCCAAAGCCTTGTAATTGCCTTGCTCTATTTGCTGCAGGTATTGTTGCCACATCAAACAAAATTGATTGTAATAAATTCAAATTCCAAAAAAGAGGTGGTGAATTGTGGAGGAGTGAATGGTGAATGGTCAATAGTGAATTGGCTTTTGCGATTGCATGCAGGATTATATGAGCAGAATTTATCAATAAATCATTCGGACACAGTAAAGCGATTAGGCAAGAGAAAATCAAATAATAATAAAACTTTGCGTTGTCGAATTTTTGCAATCTTTGCGTGAAAAATAATCAAACGGAATTGATTCATCATTGACCATTGACCATTCACCATTCACCAATGCTTCCTACCTTCGCAAAAAATACGTTTTCGCTACAATGACCAATTTTATTCCGATATTCCCTTTAGGTATTGTTGTCTATCCCGGTGAAGAATTGAACCTGCATATTTTTGAGCCCCGGTACAAAGAACTGATTGCTTATTGCAGGGATAACAAGAAGCCATTTGGCATACCCTCTGTCATCAATAACAAAATGAGTGAGATGGGTACGCTGATGGAACTGGTTGAAATAACCAAAGTGTACGACAATGGTGAAATGGACATTAAAACAAAAGGCATCCAGGTTTTTCGCATTTTAGAAGTGATCAAAAACCTGCCGGAAAAATTATACGGCGGCGCCATCGTTAACTATCCCGAAAATGTTGAAAAGGGCAACCGCACCATGATGACGAATGTAATAAAAGCAATAAGGGAATTGCATAAAATATTGAAAGTAAAAAAGGATTTTAAAAAGCCAGATGAAGAATTGTGGAGCTATGATATTGCCCACCACGCAGGTATGTCGCTGGAAGAAGAATACGAGTTGCTGCAACTGCTGCACGAATTGCAACGGGAGGAATACCTGAAGCAACACATCATTAAAGTATTGCCGGTTGTTTCAGAAATGGAAACGCTGAAAAAGCGGATCAAATTAAACGGGCATTTTAAAAACTTATCCGGGTTTGATATTTAACGTTTCAAACGTTGAAGCCGTTTAATACGTTTCAACCTAAACCCTAAAACCCTAAACAATATTCAACAACGTTCAACAATTCTCATGACAACCCTCTGCTTAGATTTTGGCAACACCCGTTTAAAAGCGGCCATCTTTAATGGTGAAACATTTGCAGAGGAAATTACATTGGCAAACGACCAGCAGGCATCCATTGAAGCGCTGCTCGAAAAATACCAGCCCAAAAAATCAATCCTGTCATCAGTAATTGATCACAATGTTGCAATAGAAAAGCTGCTCACGGAAAGAACGACTTTTCACAAACTTTCTCATCAAACAACACTCAATTTTACCTCCGGCGTTGGGAAACCAGAAACCATTGGGGCAGACCGATTGGCATTATCTGCTGCTGCAGTGCATTTTTATCCCGCAAAAAACAATTTAGTGATTTCTTTGGGCAGTTGCATTACCTACAACTTCATCAACCAATACCACCAGTTTTTAGGCGGCGCCATTTCTCCCGGTATGGAAATGCGCTTTAAATCGATGCACGACCATACCGCAAAACTGCCTTTGGTGCAAAAAGACTGGAATTTTCCGGTAATTGGGTACGATACCAAAACTAATTTGCAGAGTGGTGTAATAGCAGGCATAACCTATGAAATCGACGGCAGTATTGACTTTTACCAAAAAAAGTACGGCAACTTTAACGTGCTTTTAACCGGAGGCGATGCAGGCTATTTTGCCCGTCACCTTAAAAACAAGATATTTGCAGACTTAAAATTTTTATTCAAAGGACTTTACGCTATCAGCGAAGTTAACAACTGCTAATTATAATGATGAGATTGACTGGATTTGTTTTAACCCTGCTCATTTGCACTGCTGCTTCAGCCCAGGAAAACTCTCCTTATTCCCGTTACGGTTTGGGTGACCTTGTTCCCAATCAAAATATTGCTAACCGTGGTATCGGCGGTGTATCTGCCGGGTATTCCAGCCGCCAATCGGTAAACTTTGTTAACCCTGCCAGTTATGGTAATTTAAGTTTTGGCGGTTCATCCATTTTCGATTTTGGTATTGAAGCTGATACCCGTACTTTAAAAAGCATTAATCCAAACAGCAAGTTCTCTTCAACCAATTTGATCATTTCATATATGCAATTGGGCTTGCCCATCAAATTGAAAAAAGCCAATAAAAAAGGTATTTTTTTAGGGATGGATTTGGGGCTAAGGCCGGTATCAAGGATCAACTACAAAATTGCCAATTTAGAAAGAAGAAGCGATTTACACGATAGCCTCGCCACCATTTACGAAGGAAGTGGCGGTGTAAGCGAAGCCATGTTTGGATTAGGCCTGCGCATTAAAAAATTCAACATTGGTGCTAACTCCGGCTATCGTTTTGGTAATAAAACCTGTAGCACCAAACTCGATTTTATCAATGACACCGTGGCTTACTACCGTTCTAATTCCTCCAGTAAATCCAACTTTGGCGGTATGTTTTTAAATGTTGGTACACAATACGAAATACAACTTAAAAGCAGGCATAAAAATGGTGCCGGTGTTCCTTACAATGCCGGCGTAATCAGGTTGGGGGCATACGCCAACCTGCAACAAAAAATGACCGGTACAGAAGACATTACCCGTGAAACAGTGAGCTATGATGCCGATGGCGCCATGTACAGGGTTGACAGTGTTTTCAGTGCTTCACAGAGTGGGACAGTGCAAACCCCGTTAACCTGGGGCGCTGGTTTTACTTACCAGGATAGTGCAGGGCATTGGTTATTCGGTTTGGATTATGAAAGGACTAACTGGGCAGATTACCGTTATTTCGGCAAACAGGAACAAGTAAAAAATAACTGGAAGATCCGTGGCGGTGCAGAATATTTTCCTGCCAGCAACAATACACCGGTAAAAAAATATTTCAGTTTTGTAAAGTACCGGGCTGGGTTTTATTACGGGCCGGATTATATCAATGTTGGCAGCAACATACCGGAATATGGCTTTTCTTTCGGCGCTGGTTTTCCATTAAAACTGAGGCGCTCTTATTATGAAACACAGTATTCCTATTTGAATACCACTATTGAATTTGGCAGCAGGGGAAACAACCAGTCTAATTTAAGAGAAAGTACTTTCCGCATCAGCTTTGGTTTTTCTTTGGGCGATCTGTGGTTCAACCGGTCTAAATATTATTAATGATTTGCACAGTATGTTAATTGATAAAACATATTTTAAAAATATTGCAGCCCTTTTAACCGGCTGCTTTTTTTTATGGAGCTGCGATAATAAGCCAGACGTAGCTGCTATCAACAGTAGTTCCACCGGCAAAGACGAAGCAAAGAATGTTGCCATAAAATATTCGCTCGGCGCCAATAAAAAAGCGGTACTAACTGCCCCGATTATGAACCGGATACAGGCTGGAGAAAATTATACAGAGTTCCCCAATACCTTACATGTTGATTTTTTTAATCAAACCGGCGGTACCATCGAAAGCAGGCTGGACGCCAAATACGCCAGGTACAAAGATGTACAGGGCATTGTTTTTTTAAAGGACAGTGTGAAAGTGATCAATACATTGGGCGACACATTGTATTGCCACGAACTGTATTGGGACAGGGCAAAAACAGGACAGGAGTTTTATACAGACAAGGCCGTACGCATACGCACCCGCAAACAAATCATTGATGGCATCGGCATGGATGCCCGCCAGGATTTTAAAGAATGGCATATCGTTAAACCAATTGGATTCATCAAAGTGCCCGGTTCAGATTTTCCCAATTAATAATGATAACAGTAAACTAATCTTGCCTTGGCACTGTTAGTATAACTTCGCTGTGGGGTAATTTTTTAGTTACCAGCTTCAGAAACTTTGATCAGCATCGTTGTGTCACTCTCTTGTACTGTTATTTATATGGCAACTAAAAAATACAAATCATCCAGATAAATTTTTAACCCGGCAACTTAATCATGGCTATAAAAGCAACTGTTTACGGTATTCCCAATTGTGATACCATCAAAAAAACAACTGAGTGGTTTAAGCAAAACAAGATCGACATCTCCTTTCACGATTATAAAAAAGAAGGCATCAGCAAAGAGAAACTAACTACGTGGAGCAAAAAGGTTGGGTGGGAATTATTGCTGAATAAGAAAAGTACCACCTGGCGTGCTTTATCGCCGAAAGAGCAGTCAAAAATTACAACGCAGGCAACTGCTATTGAATTAATGAGCAAACAAAACAGCATTATCAAACGGCCCGTTATTGAAGCAGGAGAAAAATTATTGGTTGGGTTTGATGACAACATTTTAAGCAGTACATTTAAATAAATTTTTTAAACAACCATCATTATGAAAAGAAATGCAACCGCCGTTTGGAACGGTACCGGTAAAGAAGGTTCTGGCAACCTTACCACACAAAGTACTACCCTGAATAAAACACAATATTCTTTCAACTCCCGCTTTGCAGAAGGTGTTGGTACCAATCCTGAAGAGTTGGTAGCTGCCTCACATGCTGGTTGCTTCAGCATGAAGTTGAGTTTTGTACTGGGCGCTGCAGGTTTTACCGCAGATGAAATACAAACAAAATGCGACATCACATTAGATCCTGCAGCAGGCGCTATCACAGAATCTCATTTAACCGTAACCGCAAAAATCCCGGGCATCAGCCAGGAGCAATTTGAGGCTGCAGTGGCAGATGCAAAAGCCAATTGCCCGATCTCAAAATTGCTGAATACCAATATCACACACGAAGCAACGTTGTTGTAATTTTTTTAGTTCTATAAACAGAAATGCCCTTCCAACCGGAAGGGCATTTTAATAAAAGTACGGTTCGGTTTTATAGGAAAATGCTTTAGTGCATTGCTTCCGACAAGTCTAATTTTTTTGCTGCTTTATTACTTCTTACCATCAATACAAATGGTACACAAATAAGGAACATCAGTCCGAGGTAAAGAAAAACATCCATATAAGAAAGTACTGTTGCCTGTTTGGTCACCAGCCCATTCATGGCTGCATAACTGCTTTTTAGGGCAACATCACTTGCCATTCCCTTATTCATAAAGTTATGCTGCATTCCTTGCAACCGTTGTTGTACGGCCGCACTGTTTACATCCAGTTTATTTGATAATATCGCAAAGTGTGAAACCGTTTGGCGGGCAAGAAATGTAGTAATCAACGCCACACCAAAAGAACCACCCAACTGCCGCATCATACCTGTAAAAGCAGCGCCCTGGCCAATTTCCTTACCTTTTAAAGAAGAAAGCGATAAGGCGGTAATAGGGATAAACAACATACCTAAACCAATACCCCTAACGATCAGCATCCAGAAAAAGTTATCCGATGCCGTATCCGGTGTTAATATAACATATCCCCAGAAAGTAAACACTGCAAAACCAACCATTCCTGCTGCCACAAGATATTGTTGAGGTACGCCTTTCTGTAACAGGTTACCAATAATGGGCATCATAAAAGCAGTCATCAAAGCCGCCGGAACCATCAGCATACCTGCTTGTTCCGCCGTCCAGCCCAATATGGATTGTGTGTACAAAGGAATAATGAATGTTGAGCCATACAATCCAAAACCCATGATGAAGGATAGAATGGTTCCTGTCCGGAGATTCGTATTTTTCAATACTCTCAACTCTACAATCGGGTTTCTGAAGGTTAGCTCACGCCAGATAAAAAAGTATAAACCTAATGCTGCGGTGATGGCTAAGTAAAGGATCGCTTTGCTGTTAAACCAGTCATCATCCTGTCCTTTTTCCAACACATATTGTAATGAGCCCACCGTAACTGCCAGCAACCCAATACCGATCCAGTCAATATCCCGGGCAGCACTTTTGGTCCCGTAATGAGGACTGCGTACAAACTGCAGCGTTAGTAAAGTTGCAATTACACCTAATGGTATGTTGATGTAAAAAATCAATGGCCAGGAATAATGTGTTACGATGTAACCGCCCAATGGTGGCCCTAATGTTGGTCCGACAATTACACCCAAACCATAAATGGCCTGCGCCATACTTCTTTTTTCCGGCGGGTAACTTTCGGTAATAATTGTTTGAGAAGTTACCAGCAATGCGCCACCGCCGATGCCCTGTAAAAAACGAAAGGCTACCAACTCCCAGATGCCGGTTGCGTTACCGCATAAAAAAGAACAGATGGTGAATAGAATAATGGAGGCCGCAAAATAATTTCTTCTGCCAAACTGTTGCGATAGCCAACTCGTCATTGGTACAATGATAACATTACCAATGGCGTAAGCCGTAATTACCCAACCCACTTCTGTAAGCGTAGCGCCCAAAGTACCACGCATATCGTTCAATGCCACGTTAACAATGGTGGTATCCACAATTTCGAGCAGGGCGCAAATGATAGCAGTAAGGGTGATGATCACCCGCCTGCTGCCATATTCCACCAATGATTCCATTTGTTGCATATCATGATGCCCTTATTCCATTTAAGGATTATCAGGACTTTTTATTTTTTGAATCAATCACAATCATTTCTTCCTTCAAATTAGTTGTATTATGAATTGCCAGAAAGTTCTAAACTGCTAAACCTCTAAACAAGCCTGTAATACTTATCAAAAACTAACTAAGCACTATACGATCAAAATAACAATACTTAAACCCATGATCGCTTGCCTTAAAGTGCCCCACCAGGGGATTTAAGGGGCCACATGCACATCCACCATCACATTCATTCCCGGCTTGAGCAAGTTCACCAAAGAATCAACCGGCTTGTTGAATTCGATCTTCACCGGTAAACGCTGTACTACTTTTACAAAGTTGCCGCTTGCATTATCGGGAGGCAGCAAAGCAAACCTTGATCCGGTGGCCGGAGAAAAAGAAGTTAACGTAGCTTCAAAAGGATGATCTGAAAATGCATCCGCATGTACCGTAACTTTTTGGCCGATCCTCATTTTTTCAAACTGTGTTTCTTTAAAATTTCCTACCACCCAAACATCGTTGCTCAATACAATACTGAATACCGACTGGCCGGGTTGAACAAATTGCCCTTCCTGTAAATTCACTTTAGAGATCATACCACTTTCCTGGGCAGTAATAACTGCATAAGAAAGATTCAGCTTTGCCTCGGCTACTTCTACTTCACGTTGTTTGATAACGGCGCCGGCTACCCCAATTTGAGAAGAGGTGGCATTGCTCTGTGATGCCACGGCATTGGTTTGCTGTGCAACCTGGTTTTTTTGCGATTGCAAAATCTGCAACTGGCGTTCTGCAGTTTGCTTTGCTGCCAACGCCTGTTCGTATTGTTGCTGGGTAATAGAATGATCTTTTATCAGGTTGGCATAACGGTCGTAATCCTGTGTTGCCCTGGTAGCGTTGATCTTGGCCACTTCTATTTGTGCATCAACCGTTGAAATGCCCGATTGTGTGCTGGAAATAGTCGCCTTTGATGCGTTGGTAGTTGCCTGTGCAGCACCTAAATTACTTTGAGCAGTTGCCAGTGCAGCTTCAGCCTGCAATACTTTTAAAGCAAGGTCCCTGTCATCCAATATAAGTAAAGTGTCGCCCTTTTTAACTACCTGGTTGTCTTTAACCCTTACTTCTTTTACATAGCCTGCTACCCTTGGAATTACCGGGCTGATGTTGGCTTCAATTTGTGCATCATCAGTTTCCTCGTGGCGCTGGCCATGTTGGTATTTGGTTATACCAAACCATCCGCCGCCGATAACCAGCACAGCCAATACAATAATGAATGTCTTATTACTTTTTTTAGGAGCTGCTGCCGGTGCAGGTTTTTGTTCCGGTGCCTGGGGTGTATTTTGTTCCATACTATATCTTTTAAAAATTGGTATTAATTGTTTGGTTTAATTTATTTCGCTAAAGTACCTGTTACCTGCAATATTTTATTGTAAGCTAAAAAGGCATCTGCTTTGGCATTGGTTACGCTAAGTTTGCTTTGTAACAAAGCCACATCGGCATCTAACAGTTCTGTTGTAGTGGTCAAAGAATTATCAAATTTGTTTTTGGTGATGCGGTAATTTTCCGTTGCCTGCAGCACTGATTTTTCATATACTTCAATTTTTTTCTGGCTTACCAAATAGGTTTGATAAGCCTGGTTGATCTGCATCCGGATGTTATCATTCAACATCTCTTCATTGATCTGCGCCTGCTGTACTTTTATTTTTGCCTGGTCAATCGTGGTCTTCGTTTTCCATAAAGATGATAAATCGTACTTAACACCAATACCCAGGTTAACCGCATTTGTAATGGTTAAAAACTTTGGAATATCAGCCGCTACATAACCACCTGTAAAAGCCAGCGTTGGATAGTAGTAACTCTTTGCATTTTTTATTCCTACTTCGGCAGCC
>CAXTPJ010000046.1:0-10704 GCA_964245855.1 uncultured Ferruginibacter sp.
AGTGGCCGATGATATCAATTTAACGGATGCAAGGTTCCCGGTGCAATATGTTATCCGTCCACAAACAGACGACCTGCACGATTACCGGGGCTACGCCGGAAAAGTGATCAGCGGTGTGTATAAAAAAGGTGATAGCGTTACGGTGCAGCCATCCGGGCTAACCAGTACCGTTAGTGCTATTGAAATTGCCGGTGCCGAAGTGGAAGAAGCCTTTGCGCCGCAGAGCGTTGTGCTGCATTTGGCAGATGATGTTGATGTCAGCCGTGGCGATGTAATCGTCCATTCAGCTAATCAACCATCCGTAGAAAATGAACTGGAAGTACTGCTGTGCTGGATGGCGAATAAGCCACTGGAAGTGGGTAGTAAATATTTATTGCAGATCAACAGCCGTGTTGTAAAAGCCGTGGTGCGAAATATCGAATACAAGATCAATGTAAATTCATTGGAACAGGAGCCTGCACCCGATAAAGCTTCGTTGAATGATGTAATAAAAGCGACCATTAAAACTGCTTCGCCAATACCTTATGATTCGTATAAAAAGTTACGTGTAAATGGTGGAGCAATATTGATTGATGAAACAAGCAATGTTACAGTAGGGGCTTGTATGATACAGTAATTGATTTGTGATTTGTGATGTTTAATTTGTGATTTTGTTATAACACAAGCAGTGATTTTTATTAAGAAGAGTTTATAAAAATTGAGAGAAATGAATAACAGCAATTTTATACATACCCTGTTTACCCAGCACCAAAAGTCAACTACTACTTTTCCGGATAAGGAATTGGCGCAGGAATTTATTGATGGCTTTTTTGAATTTTTATTTATTCCACAACGGCATAAAAAATTGTCGGAGTTTGAATTGTCGAAAGAGTTTGAATCGTACAAAAGCCATTTGTCAACCCTGATTTATGATGTAGTGGCGGATGGTGTAAAGACACAGGAAATTGCCAACAATTTTTTTGATGCAGTTCCGGATATATATGGTGCATTGTTGAAAGATGCAGAAGCAGTGATCAATTTTGATCCGGCTGCTGAATCGATAGAAGAAGTGCTGGTGGCATATCCGGGCTTTTATGCAACGGCGGTGTACCGCATCTCCAATTATTTGTGGAACCATGGCGTTAAGATTTTACCAAGGGTTTTTGCTGAATATGCCCATAGCAAAACGGGTATCGATATTCATCCCGGCGCAACCATTGGCAGGTCTTTTTTTATTGATCATGGAACCGGTATTGTGATTGGAGAGACAACGGTAATTGGCAACAATGTAAAAATTTACCAGGGTGTTACTTTGGGCGCTTTGAGTGTAAGCAAGGCTGAAAAAAAATCAAAGCGTCATCCAACTATCGAAGACAATGTAGTGATCTATTCCGGCGCTACTATTTTAGGTGGCAATACGGTGATTGGAAGAGATAGTGTGATCGGAGGAAATGTATGGTTGACCAATAGCGTGCTGCCAAGATCCATTGTATATCATAAAAGTGAAATGACGGTAAAGGATATTAACCAGCCGCTGCCGGATGTATTGAACTTTGTGATATAAGGGGTGCCTCCCCAAACCCCTCCCAAGGAGGGGCTTGAGAGTAAGATAATGTTAAGCATTTTTGTATAGTTCAGGGTAGAGTGATTTGATTTGAAGATTAAGACTATATACAATTATAAAATGTTTGTGGTTGCTCAATAAAGATAAAATGTACAAGAGTGCGACGCCACTGAAGTTGATTAAAGTGGAATGTTCGGATCAAAAAAATAAAAATTACCTGATAAAAAATAAGTAAACCAATGAAGGCAAACAGCATTTTAGATACGATCGGAAATACGCCTCATGTGCGGATTAATAAATTGTACGGGGCTGATCATGAAGTGTGGATCAAGTTGGAGAGGGCTAACCCGGGTGCAAGTATTAAAGACCGCATTGCATTGTCGATGATTGAAGATGCAGAGCAAAAAGGTTTACTGAATAAAGACAGTGTGATCATTGAACCAACATCGGGCAACACCGGTATTGGTTTAGCACTGGTGGCAGCGGTGAAGGGATATAAAATTATTTTGGTGATGCCGGAAAGCATGAGCATTGAACGCCGCAGGCTGATGGCCATTTATGGCGCTGAGTTTGTATTAACGCCAAGAGAAAAAGGAATGAAAGGTGCAATTGAAAAAGCGAGCGAATTAACTGTTTCAACACCAAACGCCTGGATGCCGCAACAGTTTGATAATCCTGCTAATGCTGAAATACATCGCAATACCAGTGCACAAGAAATATTGACTGATTTCCCGGAAGGCATTGATTATTTAATTACCGGTGTTGGAACCGGCGGCCACATTACCGGCGTGGCTGAAATATTGAAACAGCATTTTCCTAACCTGAAAGTGTTTGCGGTAGAGCCGGAATTGTCGCCGGTACTAAGCGGTGGCTCACCATCACCGCATCCGTTGCAGGGTATTGGTGCCGGCTTTGTTCCTTCTATTTTAAACAAAGCTATTTTGGATGGTGTGATACAGGTGAGTAAAGATGATGCATTTAAGTATGCCCAGCGCATTGCAAAAGAAGAAGGGATACTGGCCGGTATTTCAACCGGTGCTTCGCTTGCTGCAGTGGCTAAAAAGCTGGCAGAGATACCGGCGGGTGCAAAAGTGCTGACCTATAATTATGATACAGGTGAAAGGTATTTATCAATAGAAGGATTGTTTTAACCAGCTTTACCAGTACAAAAAAATAAACATGCAATTACAACATCAACATACAGGAAAAGTGATTCTTGCAGGCGCAGGTTGCGGCGATCCGGAACTCATTACGATGAAGGCAGTAAAATATTTGCAGCAGGCTGATGTAGTGTTAACAGACCGACTGGTGAGCAACGACATTTTAAAACAATATGTTAGTGCAACAGCAGAAATAATTTATGTAGGAAAGCAATGCCGCAGGGGATTCAGTACGCCACAAAAAAGCATCAATGAACTGATTGTTCAGTTTGCGTTGGAAGGCAAATTGGTGGTGCGTTTAAAAGGTGGCGATGCCAGTGTGTTCTCGAATATTTTAGATGAACTGGAAGTACTGGTTGACAATAATATTCCGTATGAAATAATACCAGGCGTTTCTGCAGCTATGGGCGCTGCGGCTTATACCGGCATTCCATTGACTGCAAGAGGTTATTCAACTGCCATTCGTTTACTTACTTTCTATAAATCGGATGTAGTTACGGATGCTTACTGGAAAGAGTTGGCAGCAACAAATGATACGCTGGTTTTTTATATGTCGTCTGAAACACTGGATGGCGTGGTAGAAAATCTGTTGAAAAATAATATTGCTGCAGATAAATTGCTGGCGGTGGTAGAACAGGCAACTACACCAATGCAGCAGGTACATACCTGCAGCCTGGATGAATATACCAACAGGTTATCAAGTAAAACTTTTGCGTCACCTACCTTGGTGATCATTGGTAAAGTGGTAGCGCTGCATCAAAAATTTGCGTGGTTAAAAAATGCTGCTGAAAGTGGTGAATACTTTAAGCCGGCAGCAGATGTGCAATTTGAAAATTTAATCAAAGAAAGTGTCAGTGCTTATACCGGTAAATAACTGATCAATCATAACCGACAAACAACTAACAATGCTTGGGGAAAACAAATTCAACATATTGCTCGACCTGGTCAATCATTCTACCAAAGATGAGTTGATCTGGATGACCGGATATTTGAATGGGGTGGTAAAAGGACAACAACTTGGAACTGCTGCACCTGCTGTTACACAATCAACACCTGCTGTAGTAAAGATCACCATTGTATATGGTACTGAAACGGGCAATTCCAAAAGGCTGGCAACAGAATTTGGCAGCAAGGCAAAACAAAAAAGCATACAGGCCAAAGTGGTTGGCATGGATCAATACCGGCTGACTGATCTGTCGAAAGAAGAATATTTAGTTGCAGTTATCAGTACTCACGGTGACGGTGAGCCGCCTGCCGCTGCAAAGAAATTTTATGACCATATCCATAACAATGGGTTCAAACTGGAAAAATTAAACTACGGTGTGATTGCCTTGGGAGATACTTCTTATCCACTGTTTTGTAAAACCGGCGAAGACATGGATGAACAGTTGAGCAAACTGGGCGCCAACCGCATTGTCCCGTTGCAAAAATGTGACCTGGAATATGAAGAAGAAGCCACCGTTTGGTTTGATTCGCTGATCAATAAATTAAGTACGAGTAAAGAAGAGGTTGCTGTTGTTGCGCCAATTGTTGCAAAAAAGATTGGTAAGCAAACCTATACCGGTACTGTGTTGAGCAATACCAATCTTAATGATCATGGTTCAGACAAAACAACCTGGCATATTGAACTATCGGCAGATGATGTGCAATACCAGTGTGGCGATTCAATAGGTATTGTGCCTGAAAATGATTCTCAGATGGTGACGGATATCATTGCGCTGACCAATGCAGATGGAAACAAATCCGTGGAATACAAAAAAGAAAAAGTAACGGTATATGAGTTGCTAAAAAGGCGGATCAATATTGTTCATTTAACGGAACGATTAGTGCAGCAGTATGCAACTGTTACTGAACATAGCATACCGGCAGAACGTTTTGATCTGCTGGACCTCGTTAAAAAATATCCCGTAAAAAATGTTGCCCAGTTTGAAGAAATAGTGGTGGGCCTGAATGCTACTTCGCCAAGGTTATACACCGTGGCATCGTCACCGGCAGCACATGAGGGCGAAGTGCACATTGTGGTAGCAAAAGATACCTACATAAAAGATGGCAAGCAATATACCGGGCTTTGCTCTGATTTTTTAGGACAGTTAAAATCCGGCAAGCAGCAGCACTTTTTTGTACAACCAAACAAACGTTTCCGTTTGCCTGCGGAGAACAAAGATTTGATCATGGTTGGTCCGGGTACGGGCATTGCTGCCTTCCGTTCTTTTTTGGCAGAGCGGGATGCCATTGGCGCCAGTGGCCGCAACTGGCTGTTCTTTGGAGAGCAGCATTTTGTATCCGACTTTTTGTACCAGACAGAAATACAAAACTGGTATGAAACAGGAACGCTTACCAAAGTGAACCTTGCCTTTTCGAGGGACCAAAAAGAAAAAATTTATGTACAGCATAAAATGCTGGAACATGGAGAGGAATTATATACCTGGATAAAAAGTGGCGCTTCCTTTTTTGTGTGCGGTAAAAAAGACCCGATGAGTTTTGATGTAGAAAAAACCTTGCTAGGCATTATTGAAAAGTATGGCAACAAATCACCGGAGGGCGCCAAAGAATTTTTGGAAGAGATGGAAGAAGATGGAAGGTATGAGAAGGATGTTTATTAACCCCCTCCGCCCCCTGAAGGGGGAACTTAAGGCAAGCATTTTAATTTATGGAAAGTTTGCTGACTGGCTTTGAGTGAGGGGATATTAGCATGAACCTTAGGTACTATCAGCAATTTTGTTTAGGACTTTAAGAAGTTTATAAAAGGCTGAGTATAGAACCAATGTACAAGAGTGCGACGCCACTGAAGTTGAATAAAGAACAAGTGTTGGGAACAAAAAAAATTAACATTACAGGAAATAACCCATGTCAGATAAAAATAAATTATCAGCGATAGAGAAAATTAAGACATCGAGCGATGGCTTACGGGGAAGCATAAACGAAAGTTTAAAAGATGAAATAACCGGTGCCATCAGGGAAGATGATAAGGCGGTGATCAAGTTTCATGGCATGTATGAGCAGGATGACCGGGACAGGAGAGAAGAACGGGCTGCTAAAAAATTAGACCGCCTCTACACTTTTATGATCCGCCTTCGGTTGCCGGGTGGTTTTATTTCGCCTGAAAAATGGATTGCTGCACATCATGTGGCCGGTGAAAATTCTACCGGTGTTATTAAGATCACCACCAGGCAAACCATCCAGTTGCATGGGTTGGTGAAATCGAAGATTCGTCCTACTATACAGGCTTTTAATGAAGCACATCTGGATTCAATTGCAACTTGCGGCGATATCAACCGCAACGTAACCTGTGCATCGCATCCCAAGCAATCAGCAGTGCATGCGGAGATCTTTGCTTATGCTGATAAGATCAGCACTTTACTGATGCCCAAAACAAAAGCATACTATGAAATATGGATTGCTGATGAAAAGATCGTTGATAAGAAAGAGGAAGAAGATCCATTGTACCAGGATCGCTACCTGCCAAGAAAATTCAAGATCGGCATTGCGATTCCACCCAATAATGAAGTAGATGTTTTTACCAACGATTTGGGTTTAATCGCTATTGTGGAAGATGGAAAACTGAAAGGATTTAACCTGGCAGTAGGTGGTGGCATGAGTACAACGCATGGCAACAAAGAAACATACGCCAGGCTGGCTACGGTCATTGGTTTTGTGGATACAGAAGAAAAAATATTGAAAGCAGTGTATGAAGTACTTACAGTACAGCGTGATTTTGGCAACCGCAGCGACCGCAAACTGGCGAGGTTGAAATATACTGTTGACAGGATGGGCATTGATAATTTTAGAAAAGAACTTGAACAACGCACCGGCTTCGCACTCGAAGAACCAAAACCTTACACGTTTGATAAAAGGGCAGATTATTACGGTTGGCAGCAGGGAGAAAACGGGCTATGGTATTATACTTTGTATGTTGAAAATGGCCGTGTGCTGGATGATGAAAAGCTGGCAATGAAAACAGCCTTGCTGGAAATAGCTAAAACAGGCAAAACAAATTTCCTGTTTACAGCCAATCAAAACATGGTAATCAGTGATGTAACGGAAGCTGACAAGCCAGCTATTCATGCGTTACTGGAACAATTTAAACTCATTGAGCACACAGAAAAAACTTCGGCTATCCGCAAGAACGCCATTGCTTGTGTGGCCCTACCAACCTGTCCGCTGGCATTGGCAGAAGCACAGCGCTACATGCCGGTGCTACTGGATAAGATTGAACCGTTGCTCAACAAGCATGACCTGGGCAATGATGATATTGTTATCCGCATGACGGGCTGTCCCAATGGTTGCGCCAGGCCGTATGCAGCAGAAATCGCCTTTGTTGGCACTGGTCCGGGCACTTACAATTTACAATTGGGCGGCGATAACCAGGGGCAACGACTGAACAAAACATTCAAAGAAAGTTTGGATGAAACAGCAATCCTGCAGGAGTTGGATGGGTTATTTACATCGTATAAAAACGAAAGGGCTACAGGAGAAAAGTTAGGCGATTTTGTACTGCGGAAGGAGATGGTGTGAGGGCGATAGACCATGGGCCATAGGAGGGCAAATGTGTAAAATGAAAAGATGAGTGTGATAGCACTATCTGCGATTGACCATGGACCATGGAAGGGCAAGCGTATGAAATGAAAAGGTTAGATGTGAATAGTACAAACTATCGGCTGTGGGCTTTACACAACAGACAGAAATAAAGAGATTTAAGACCAACTCTATGCTGCGATTGACCATGGACTATGGATAATAGTAATAGAAGGGGAAGCATAAGAAATGAAAAGGTTAGATATGAATAGTACAAACTATCGGCTATGGGCTTAACACAACAGACAGAAATAAATATCAATAATACAAACTATGGACCATTGACTCTGCACGATCGACCGCAGAAAGACCACAGATGAAATGAAAAGCAAGATGTGGTTAGCATCAACTCTCGGCCATGGACTATCGACAACAGAAAGAATCAAAGAAATTTAATACAACCACTATCGGATATGGCACCATCCACTAACCCCCAACAGCCTTCTTCTCCCTCACCAGCTTATAAATCTTGATCGCACTCATCAATACAATTACAAAAAGTATCAGCCCTATAACACCATAGATCCAGCTCATGCTGTCTTTTACGGCAACGATCATTACGATAGACAATAAAAAAATGGTGGCCACTTCATTCCATATCCGCAGTTGGGTAGAACTGTATTTGAACAGCCCTTTCATCTCATCGGCATATATTTTTTGCAGCGTAAAATGATAAGCATACAAGCCCGCCACAAAGCCCAGCTTCACCCATAACCAGGAAGGGATGCTGCCATACAGGCAAGCCATCCAGGCACCAAAAATCAATGTTAATATGGCTGATGGCCAGGTAATGCCCAACCACAGTCGCCTGATCATGATGCTGAATTGCTTTTGTAATATCTCTTTTTCCAGCCCTTCCTTTTCACTCGCCTCCGTATTGTAAATAAACAACCGCACAATGTAAAACAGCCCGCTAAACCAGGTAACGATGAAGATGATGTGCAGTGCTTTTACGTAGTTATACAAGATTTATGAATTGATGTATGATTTTCGGTTTTTTCTATGCAAAATTTATTCACTGTCGATCATCTCTTTGATAAAAATTAAAACTCCCACTATATGCTAAATGAAAACTTTAGCTTTTTCAAGCACTTGCCTAAAGCCCCTCCTTGGGGGTTGGAGAGGCCGCCATAACTCCCGGCAAAATAAAAAACACTTAGCCCCTCTCAAACGCTTGTCCTAAGCCCCTCCTTGGGAGGGGTTGGGGAGGCACCACTTCGCCAAAGTGCCAACCCACAACGGATGCGTATTCAAACAAGGTATCATTTTATATGTTACCCCGCCGGCTTCCATAAAAGTTTCTTTGCCACGTTCTTCCAGTTCTTCCAGTGTTTCCAAACAATCGCTGATAAATGCCGGTGATATGATCAGTAATTTTTTTATCCCTTCTTTCGGCATCTCTGCCAAACGTATGTCGGTAAAGGGTTCCAGCCAGCCCTTGCCCAACCTGCTCTGGAAAGAAATGCTGTGTTTACCGGCAGGAATATTCAATGCCTCAGTTATCAGCCGGGTGGTAGTAAAACACTGGTGGCGGTAACAAAATGCATGCGCCGGTGAGGCAACGTTACAGCAATCATTCACTTTTAAACAATGGCAGCCCGTTGGGTCAACCTTTGTTAAATGCCTTGCCGGAATGCCATGGTAACTGAATAAAATATGATCGTACGGTTCGTTCAAATATGGTTTAATATTCTCAACCATTGCATTGATGTAATTGGGTTCATCAAAAAATGGCTTTATAAAACTCAACTTAAAACCATACTTCTTTTTAGTGTAAATTTCTTTGGCATACTCCACCGCCGTTTCATAACTCGCCATGGCATAATGCGGGTACAATGGTATGGCCAGCACTTCATCCATACCAGGATTTTGTTTTAACAGGCTATCAAACGCATCGGCCGGCGAGGGTTTTCCGTACCGCATCGCAATCTCAACCGGTTCGTCAATCTGTAGTTGCAGTGCCTGTTGCAAAGCCTTGGTTAATACAATCAACGGTGAGCCGTCCGTTCTCCAGATGGTGCTGTAAGCCTCAGCAGATTTGGGGGCACGAAAAGGAACAATAATGCCTTTCACCAATAACAACCGCAGTAAATAAGGCGAATCAATCACCCTTTCATCCATCAAAAATTCATTCAGGTAACGCCGTACATCTTTTACCGATGTGGAGTCTGGCGAACCCAAATTCATTAAAACAATTCCTCTTTTGTTAGCCATAAAAAATAAATAGAGTGCAAAATTAACCCTTACTGCCGGTTAATCTTCATTGCATTGTCAAATTAAAATATCAGTAAAAAAATAATGGCTGTTCAGCCGCTGCTTTTCATAGCAAGGGTAGCCCGGCTTTACGCTGCAACTACGGCACAGCCTCTGCTGCAGGCCTCACCGTGGTTTCCGCTTCAATCCGGCAGCAGGTGGTGCATGCGGTTTTTTATGAACGGCTAAATTTTAATGTTAACAGTAATTATTTGAATGGTTCTTGTATATCTTTGCACAATTATTACAACTGTTATTATCCCACGTTTGGTTCTTAAACTCAACGACTAGCATGACAAACAACTACATTGGTGAACGCTGGAAACCAGTCGATTTTGAATTGGGCTTCCATTCAAATTTTCGGTTAGAAGTTTCTAATTTTGGGCGTGTAAAAAGCTTCAACAAAATCAGCAAAGGAGATATCATTAATGGCTCCATGGTCAATGGTTATAAGATCATCCGCCTTAAATTTTTCCGGCCAAGAGAGCCAAAAGCACAGGCAAAAATTGATGCCCTTCAGCAAAATGTTTTTAAAATCCAAAGAAAGTTAAAAGAGCAAAAACTGGCAGGCGAATCCAAAGCCACCATTGCCGAAACAACTGCACTGTTACTAACGGCTAAAAAAACACTTACAAAAAAATCATCAGAAGATATTAAGGCGAGAAGTGTGTACCATCATGCACTTATTCACAGGCTGGTGGCTGATTATTTTCTTAAACCACCCACCGATGAACAGACAGTTGTAGGCCATTTGGACTATGATAAATTAAACAATCGTTCCTACAACCTTAAGTGGATGACAAAGGAAGAAAATTTTAAACACCAAAGAAAAAGCCCGCATGTTATCAGGGAAGTTGCATCCAGGAGAGAAAGGGCAGGAGACCGCAGCAGCGCTACCAAACTATCGGTAACCAAAGTAATGCTGATGAAAAAGTTATTTGCACAGGATAAACCCATGAGCCAGTTGGTAAAGCAATTTAAAGTTACTTCCACACAAATATTAAGGATCAAACGTGGAGAAAACTGGGGTGATGTACCTGCTGCAAAATAGTAATTGCATTTTTCAATTATAAAATAACTACAATATCCGGGGCATTCACACTCCGGATTTTTTATTAATTTATATACTGAAAATTTATAAAAAGCTGTCAAAAAATTTTTATTGAACACTTG
>CAXTPJ010000047.1:0-10694 GCA_964245855.1 uncultured Ferruginibacter sp.
TTTCACAATACGTTCGTGGCGAAGCAGAGGTTCGGCATTATATGGCAATCGGCCGCCCAAAAAGAGAACGGGTTAACCAATTGGTTAGCCGCCTCCTGATTGGCGCCGGCTATGGTTATGGCAACAGTGTTACCATGCCATTCATCAAACAGTTTTTTATTGGTGGTACCAATAGCATCAGGGCTTACAGGGCACGCAGTCTTGGCCCGGGCACTTATTATGGTGGTAATACCGCCACGCTTGTAAATGGTTATTTGCCTGATCAACCGGGCGATATCAAAATGGAGATCAACACAGAGTTGCGCTTTAAACTCATTTCGATTGTAAGAGGGGCTTTGTTTGTTGATGCCGGTAATATTTTTACCATGAGGGATGATCCTGCAAGGCCGGGTTCAAAATTTTCCGGCGATTTTTTAAACCAGTTTGCAGTAGGTGCCGGTGCAGGTTTTCGCTTCGATCTTAGTTTTTTAGTGTTGCGTATAGATGCGGCCATTCCCATCCGCAAACCATATTTAGCTGGTGGACCGGCCTGGGTTTTCGACCAAATTAAATTCGGCGACAGCCAATGGAGAAGAGAAAATTTGGTACTGAATTTAGCCATCGGCTATCCTTTCTAACAGTTGTATCAGTACAAAATTTTTATTGTACCAGCTTCAGTTTTTCATGGCAGCGGCATTGGCGACGCTCCGTTAAACAGCAGTTTTTCATGGCATCTTTTTCAGGATAGAATGTAAGATACAAAGGTGCAAAGTTGTATTGTTCTTCTTTGTGTTTTTCTTTTCTTGGCGTCTTTGCGTGATCACCTTTAGTAAACTCGTACATCTAATCGAAGATAATAATGCTTTAGTATCAACGTTATTGCCCATGCTTAATGCGTAACTTTACTGCCTACCCAAACCGGCAACGATGATATCCCTTTTAATGATCCTTGTTTTTGTGTTGGGCTACGTTGCCATTGCACTGGAACATCCATTAAAAATAAACAAAGCCGCTGCTGCACTCATTACCGGTGTATTGTGCTGGACGATCTACATCATACAAGGCGAATCAAAAGAAATGGTAACGGAAGAATTGCTGCACCACCTGGGAGAAATTGCGTCCATCCTTTTTTTCCTGCTTGGCGCCATGACGATCGTTGAACTCATCGACTCTCACAACGGCTTCGACATCATCACACAAAAAATAACCACCACCAATAAACAGCAGTTGTTGTTCATCATAACCGCCATTGCTTTTTTTCTTTCGGCATTGCTGGATAACCTTACTACTGCCATTGTTATGACATCTTTGTGTGCAAAAATGTTACACGAAAAAGAAGACCGGCTTTGGTTTGCCGGCATGATCATTATTGCTGCCAATGCAGGCGGCGCCTGGTCGCCTTTGGGAGATGTAACCACTACCATGTTATGGATCGGCAGACAAATCACTGCACTTAATATTATTAAAGAATTGATCATGCCCAGTCTTGTTGCCTGTGCCATTCCTGCATTCATTGTTGCCCGCCGTTTCCAAGGAAAAAAGATCACTTCCATACCGGCATCTTCCTGCACAATAGAAGAAAAAAAAGAAGGCCGGATAATTTTAACTGCCGGCATCGGGTTTTTATTGTTTGTCCCCCTGTTTAAAACGGTTATTCATTTGCCACCCTTTATGGGCATGATGCTGGCATTGGGTTTTATGTGGGTCATCACTACCATCATTCACAAAACCAAAGAGCAGGAGTTGGCAGAAAAGTTTACCGTTGCCAGGGCATTGCAAAAAAAAATTGATACGCCAAGTATTTTATTTTTCCTGGGTATTTTACTGGCTGTATCAGCCCTGCAATCTTTCGGTTTATTAAAACAACTTGCAGCAGTTTTAACCGGTACCTTACAAAACGATTACCTGATAGGCACTGCACTCGGCTTACTTTCTGCCATTGTTGACAATGTGCCGCTGGTGGCCGCTTCGCAGGGCATGTTCGACTTAGCAACTTATCCAACCGATCATCCCTTTTGGGAATTTTTAGCCTTAACCACAGGTACCGGCGGCAGCGCTGTTATTATTGGTACTGCAGCCGGTGTTGCCGTTATGGGCATCGAGCAAATTGATTTTATGTGGTATTTAAAAAAGATCGGCTGGCTGGCATTGATTGGCTTTGCGGCGGGCATCGGCATTTTTTTGCTGCAGTTGCAGTTAGCCCATTAAATCAAAAGAGGAAGAGTTAAGAATTACCCCTCCCCTTTTTCATTCCCGCTAAGAAATTAGTTTAAGCAGCCTTTACAGTTTAATGCCCACCGTTACACTGGCATTTCTTCCATCAGACGACCAGATGCCCGGCCCCGGGTAGAAAGTTGGACGCTTGGTAAAATACTGTTTGTTGGTTACGTTATTGATGTTGGCTTTCAGGTCCAAATTTTTAGACAACCTTACCGATACATTCATATCCAAAATACCGTAAGCAGGTACCAGTCCAACAGCGCCGGTTGTTTTTAACGGCGCAACCGTATTCAACGCATCAGCAAATGTTTTACTGGTGTAACTATACAAAACGGAATAGCTGAACGATTTGTAGCGGATGGTTGCACCATTGCGGGTTATCAAATCCGGGGCACTCTCTACCCTGTTGCCTTTGATATTGATATTGTTATTGCCTGACTTAACCACCGCATTGGTATAACGGGCATGCATAAACGCAGTAGAGGTAAAAACAGACAAAGCAGTTTTGCTGGCAATGATCCAGTCCCCCTGTATAAAAACTTCTACGCCGCTGGTAAGCGAATTACCAATGTTGGTGCGGTAGGTATAAAAATTACCCTGGTCATCTGTTTGAGCCAGTGTTCCAAAACGATTGTTATACTGCAATAAAAAACCGGTTACATCCCAGCGTAAAAACTTCCAGCTTCCCCTAAAACCCAGCTCTGCATTGTATCCTTTGGCGTCCCTGATATTAGGATCAACTTTTTCATACAGGGAAGATGGGATCAAATCTTTAAACAACATCGGGTGATAGCTTTGGTTCCAGCCACCATATACTTCTGTATTGGCGCTTGCCTTATAAGAAAAGTTGGCACCCAGCAAAGGAAACTCATGCTTCATGCTAACCGGTATGGCATTATCAGGATAATAGGAAATGGTACCGCTCATCTTCGTTTCACCCAACTCAACCCTTGCACCGGCATTCACTGATAATTTTTTAGTCACCTGGAATTTGTTTTCAACAAACAATGCAATGTTATGTGTTTTTAAATGTATGTCCCTGCCCCATCCCGGTGTTACTAAAGTAAGGTCATAGTCGCCGCCGGTAGTACCTTTGCCCAACTGTGTGCGGTGCAGGTCATTGTTCATGTATTGTGCGCCCATGGCCAAATTACTTGTTTGATCGCCCAAACGGTATTGGTGCATCAAACGCAATTCAGATGTATAACTATTGAAGCGGTCAATATCTACCTGGCGGTTGTTGTACTGCATAGTAGCAAGGTTGATGGTATCGGCCACATTGGTTGGCTTGTCGTACATCACACTGTTCCTTCTGCCTACTACTGCAGAATTAACGAACTGCAATTTGGTATGGGCGCCTGCCTGCCAGTTAATAGTAATTGAAGGCACATTTATATCAGGACTAAAATAATTACGGGAACGGGTAGCTTGTCTTGGATCAGCATAAAACATACTGTCGGTCAACGGACCGGGAATGCGGTACTTGTATTTTGAGCGGGCCCATTCTGCACGGATAGATAACCGGGCACTTGCTTCATAAGACAATACAATGGCTTCACTTTCCGAATCGGTGTGTTCATTTTTACGATAGCCATCCCTTGATTTTCTTTGCATGTAAGCGTAGTACCTGAATTTACCAAGCTTACCACCAATAGCATTGTAGCTGCTTAATAAATTGAAAGAGCCACCAGTATTGATGCTTTCAAAACTGAATGGTTTGCTGCTATCGCCCTGCTTGGTAACGTAGTTGAGCATACCGCCGAATTGAGCGCCATACTCCAGTGAGCCGGTACCTCTTACCAGTTCAATTCTTTCAATGCTTTCAAAGGGCATGCTGTAGTGGCTTGCAGGGTAACCGTACATATCAGAGTTGGTAATGATGCCATCTTTACGAATATTGAATTCCCAGCCACGGTGCGGATCCAACCCACGGGCAGCAATGTTTACCTGGTTGCCGGAACCATCCATATCATACACAAATATGCCTGGTATTTTGGCAAATACCTGGCGGCCTGTTTTATTGGTAACATCAGCCGGTATCTGAGACAGGTTGATACTCTCTGTTTTCTTTCCTGCAAAAACGTATGTTCCCTGCACCGCAGGCAAAGAACGAACATTGTTCTGGTAGAGGAAAGAACGTAAAGTAACACTGTCCAATAATTTCACTTTACCGACAGTATCATAGTTTGGTTGCTGTGCAAAAACAACCGTCCCAGTTACGAGCAATAACAATAATAATTTCAAACTTTTCATTTCTTCAACACTTGTTAATTTAAAAAAGCAGTGTAAAGAATTACACCGCCTACATTAAAACTTAGCGATTTTAAGTTGTTTGCCTCATCCATTTTGTTACCAGCATATGTATTACTTTGCATCATCCTTGCGAACTTGTTCTGTCATTTCTTCTTTTTGGGGAAAAGAAGAAATGATCACTCTTGTACTGCATATTTCATGGCAGCTTACTAATCGTTTAGTGTTTAGTAAACTTATTAAACCAAACAACCCAATACTTTGGTTTAGATGTTTAGTTATGCCTGTTCAAATGAGCAGCATCAATTTTTAAAAGAACTCAAACAACTCTAATTAATTATTTAAATAAGTTTTAAAAATTAGCCCCGTAAAGAATTACAGCGCCTTGTATATAAAACTTAACGATTTCAATTTTTTGATTGATGGAAACACGGATCATGCGGAATAATGCGGATTGAAGCAGATTCTCCTTCCTGAGTTTAATCCGTTTCATCTGCCCTTGTCCGCAGCATCAGCGTTTCTAGTCAGCTTCTTTTGTGTAAAATTTAATGGTAACGTACATCTTTCAAATTGAAAAGAATTTAAAAATGGGCAGGGTAAAGAATTACCCCGCCTCTACCTTAACATAAAACTTAACGAAAAAAATCTTTATAATAAAAAAGAACTTTCTTAAATTTTATAGAAACACGGATGTTGCTGTTTAAACGGATGAAAGCGGATTTCTCTTAACTCAATCCGTTTCATCTGCCCTTATCTGCTGCACCAGCGTTTCTATTCATCACACAGAAGCTGTAAAGCTTGTCACGCTTTTTATTTGCCAGCTTTTTTCAGCCAGCATCCACAAAGCCAGTATGGCCCCATAACTTCCACCTCTTTCTATCCATTCAAACAATCCATAGCTTGGATACAATAATTCTGTTGCCATCTTCCATACAAACAGTACCAGTAAAACAGACCGCAACGGTTTTATCAGTACCGTAAAGGCAGCAGCAATTTCTGCCATCCCAAACCATTGAGCGACCGAAGCAGGATTCGAATAACCTAATACAGCATATTGATTCAATAAGCCTTTTTTTTCTATCATGTTCAACCAGCCATGACCGAGTAATACCAGAAACACTACCCATTTAAGCGCAACAAAAACTTTTTGCATGGTTGCTTCGCCAGCCTGTTCTATCGGGTTGATACGGGTGAACCAACCTTTTACATTATTAGGGATACCATGCAGCAGCAATAAAGCTACCGGCACGCCATAATTGCCTGCCCTTTCTACCAGTTCTGCGAAAGGCTCACCAGACAAAGGCCGCAGCGAGGCAGTCATTACTCCCCAAAAAATTAACCATGCTGCAATAGCCCGTACAGGATAAAACAGCATGATTAATCCGAGAATAATATCAATACTTCCAACGATTGGCATCAATTGATAAGACAACGCTTTATCAATACCAACCACTGCAAAATAATTACACCATATTGCCTTGGTAATAATACCAAAAGCGCCATGGCCAATAAAACACATTACTACCGCTGTGCGGAGAATGTAATGGAGGTTATATTGTTTTTTAAATTGCATTGTTATTAATCCTGTTATTTTTTATTTATTCTGCACCATCAATAATAGCACGCTGTACGGCAAAATTGCCTACATTCTTTCCGGTAGTTAAGCCTGCTGTGCAATCACTTTTGAAATGGATCCCACCATACATTCTTGACATGGATGCTTCATTTGCCATCGCATCGTAAGCCGCTGCCCTTTCTGGAATGATATGTCCCAATATGGCTGCAGCAGCACCACTGAATGTTGAGTGGCCGGAGATATATGCAGGAAAATTCGGGATACCTGTAAGGGTTTTAACATCCGGGTTCAACTGTGTTGGGCGAGGGTTGAAATAGAAATATTTAGTATCCCAGCACACAATGCCGGCATCCATTTCTGACATATTCAACAGTGCTAAATTTCTTGCCCACCTTACTTCACTGAAATTTTTACCGATGAAATCTTCGGCTGCAATTGAATTCCAGTGACCAGGAGGAGAGTAAGTACCCACACCATCTGCCCAATAATGGATGATGGCAGTCCTTTCCCTTGTGGGGTTTTTGATGTATTGATACACTTCCGCCGTTTCATCTTTCATCTGCTGGCTGTTCACCAATGGTGGCGGACCCGGACGAAGAGAGACCGCCGTTAATGAATCAAACAAAAACGCTTTTACTTTGCCAAACAATGGCAACATGGGAGGGCGCTTTGGAACTTCCAAACTATACCAGGGTGTTTCGCCACGGGCAATGGTGGATGTTTCCATGCCTGTCCATTGAGCCTGGTTGCCAATAGCAGCTCCTGCCCTGTCGCCCCTTGCCCTGGTTACAAATCTTGCAGCTACTGCTTTACCCAAAGCTTCACCGGCATCGATATCGCTGCGGACATTTGCCCCGGCAATGATCCTTGCCCTTTTGTGCTCTTCGGCTTTGGCCTGTATATAATCCTGGTCGCCCGGAAAAAGCAATTTCAGCATTTCGACTGAAGCGCCTTCTACTACTGCATCTTCTGATGGATAAGAAGGCAGGGTTGATCTTGGTACCAACGCCTGTATAGAAGAATCAACCGCATACGGTGCCTTGCGGTTATAAGTTGTTTTATAATGCCATACTGCTACCAATGCATCGTATTGCGCTGCACTTACATAAGCATACGCTCTTGCAGCATACGGCGGGTTAGAGAAAGGAAATTGCGGATAGGCGAGCGGGTTAGCAGCGCTCGGGAAGGGGTATGTTCCATCTGCATTTTGATATGGCGGCAAATTGTGTTTGGCCACCAGTTCCCTTAAAATTTCGTTCCAGCGCAATACAGCGCCGGCGCTCCAGTATTTAACCACTCTTTTTTCATCAGCGGTTAAATTGAACTGGAAGCTTTTGATTTCTGCCAGTTGGGCAATGTACTCCGGTGTATTGGTTGCTATTGGTGCAGCTACCACAATATCTGTAGGAGCGGTTAATAAAATT
Organism: uncultured Ferruginibacter sp.; assembly: GCA_964245855.1. Taxonomy (GTDB): domain Bacteria; phylum Bacteroidota; class Bacteroidia; order Chitinophagales; family Chitinophagaceae; genus Ferruginibacter. The sequence continues at coordinate 7,450 of CAXTPJ010000047.1, forward strand.
GGTTTCCAGGTTCCTGCATTCAGGTCAACATTTGTTGGGTTCAATGCCGGGGTATCATCTGTTCTGCCTTCAATTTGTTTGCTGCAGGAACTCATGAACAGTATCCCTGATATAGTTGCGATGGAAAATAATAGTTTTTTCATGGTAATTATTTGTTAGCAGGTTTAGCAGTTGAAGATTTTTTAGCAGTAAAATCCAGCACATAAAAAATACCTCCGTAAAATGCAGTGGATTGCCCAACGTTGCGGCTGCTTAAACTGAATGCAGATTTTCTTTCGTCATTTCTTTTACTAACCTCATCGCTGCCGCCCAATGTTGTGTATGCCCCACCTACCAAAAAGAAATTATGTTTTTTGGTTACCGTGTATTTAAAATTAGCGCCCAGTGTTGTAGCAATCATCCTGTTGCTTGGAAAAGGCATGTTGTTACGGCTAATGTCAAAGCCACCCAACGTGGTCCACTTGTTTAATACCGCTTCTGCTACCAGTTGGGTGCTTCTGTAACCGGCACGAAAATTAAAATTGGTTGCATCCGGCATTTCAACTTCATTGGTTAAATGCAGGGTGGTTGTGTAATAACCGGTACGGTCAATTTTGATATTATCACGGATAACATAAGTACCTGAAGCGGTGAAGAACCAGTTATTGATATCATAATCCAGCATCAACCTTAAGGAAGCAGTTTTGCTCCTGTTACCGATTGACAGTGGTAAAAAATCAGCTACATAATTGGTAAGTGGAAATGATACGCCACCAATAGTGTACACCGACAAAGTACCCGGACCAGCCTTTTTTTCAATGGGCATCCATTTAGCAACAAGGCTTAAATCCTGGATGCCTTTCATGCCATGCAATGTGCCGGCAGATGCTTTGGTGGTGATGTACGGAACGTTGAACAACAGGTTAAGTTTTTTTGATACGCCGTACGCTCCCATCAAAGAAAAAGTTTGTGTTGAAACCGTACCCAAATTTTCGTTTTCCCTTTTTTTGGTGCCCTCCCAGTAATTTTTCCAACTGCTGTAGCTGTACATCGGGCCAAGGCACAATTGTTTTTTCTCCATCATAATGGCATCCATATCAGTTTGTGCAAACGACACATTGCTGATCACAGTTAGCATCAATGATATGGATATGAACCTGAAAGCTTTTCTCATATTTTGCGGTTATTGTGTTAGGTAAATGCTGTTGATTAAAATCTGATTGAAAATCCTGCGTTGATAGCATAGTCTGCAAATGCAGCATCACCCCTTACAAAAACGCCCCTGGTGATGGAATTTGCTTTATCTGTTACACTCTGCGTACGGTTACGTGCAAGCGCTACCGGAACCGATGCAAACAGGTTTACTTTTTTGATTGAATAGTTAATGGACGGTTCAACAGACAGGATAGTACCCGGGCGACGGAAATCGCCGCTGCCACCAATCAGGTCATTTACAGGGATGCCTTCATACCTTGCCCCGGCTGCAACAGACAACCCTTTTTTAAATGTGTAATTGAAACCGGCCCTTAACATAAACTGATCAGGAACACTGCAGATGGCTTCGTTTGCTAAAGCGGGCGTTAAGGTCTCCCTGTAAGTTCTTACACCATTTTGTTCCCTTGGGTTAGAGAGATAATAGAAGTTACCGTACACACCAAAGTTCTTTTTAAAATTGTAGAAAGTATTTAATTCAGCAGTAATGCCGGTACCACCATCGCCCAGTTGAATAGACTGGTCAACAGTACGCAGTTCTTTTGTACCGCCCGGACCAACATTGTACCAGTAATCTTTATAATCGTATGCACCGGTAGGCAGTTTAACGCCCAGGCCAATTTGTATGTTTCCTTTTTTGTTTACCAATGGATCAAGCAGCCAGTAATAAGCTGATAACCTGATATCGCCTACGCCGAAAGAATGCATGGTATGGCGTTGGTTGAAATTGTTTGTACCATTGATAAGGCCATGCTCATACAAAGATGAACGGCTGTTGTTGATCACCGGTATATCCAGTGTCATAGACCAGCGGTCGTTGAAAGTACGGGTAAGCGCCAAATCAACAACAGTGGTATGATTGATCACTTCGGTATGTTGTAATAACCTGGCTTTGTTTTCTTCTGTTCCGGAAAAGTGACGGAAAGATTTAAAGTAACGTACGCTGGTACTGAATTGCCAGCCGGCTTTATCGGTACTGTCTGGATGTACCATCATACAGCTTCCGCCGTTTCCTTTTACAGCTACGCAACCCTGCGCATTTACATTTGTTTGTGCGAAAGCAATGATCCCGATCGCAAATAATAATTTTTTCATTGTCAAGTTTAGTGTTGGTTTTTGTTTTGGTATTTATTTTTCAAGTTTGATCTTATCAATAATAAAGTCGCCCACTTTTTTTCCGTATTCGGTACTCACCAAACAGCTTGGATGAAAATGGATGCCGCCATAGAAACGGGCCAGGTTATTTTCCTGCGCCGCCTGGCGGAATGATGTAAAACTGCGGTTGGCGATGCCAAACTCTAACTCACTGGTATCGGTGTACGCAAAATTATCGCCGTACACTTTTGTCAATGCCTCTGCTGCTGCCGAGCTTACGGTGCTGTGGCCGCAGGTATATTCAGGAAATGGCGGTGTTTGTAAATAGGGTTGCCATTCGGGATCAATGTATTTGTTGATCACTGTTTCGGGGCGAACGGTATTGCTGCGGAATTTTTCATCCCAGCATTGAATGAACGCATCGAACATACAAATGGAAGTAAGTGCATAAGCAGCCACCGTTTTACGGAAATTGGCTTTTGCTTTTTGGGAGGCAATGCCCACAATATTCATCCAGTGGCCGGGAGGTGAGAATTTTTTTGTAACGAACATTACGTGGCCGGCCACATTGAGTTTGCCACCCAGGTCATCCCAAAAATCAGCAATGTGTTTTTGTTCGGAAGTTAAGCTGTCACCCGCATTTTTACTGATCATTACCTGTTGATAATAAGCGCTTTTTTTGTCCGTCATATTAAACGGAATGGGCCTTGGTGGGGCAAATTGCGAGGCGCTGTCCATCACAATGGTGCGTATCTCACGCCAGTGAGGTTCTACAGCACTTGCATAAGCCGGCGGTGTGGGAATCCAGCGGCCCGGAGAATCCAGTACGTTGTAACGGGAAGCGCTCCTTGTTTGAGCATAATTATCTTTTTTGCTCCAGGCTAAAATTGATTTGCTGATGGTATCTGCATAAGCAATGGTAGCAGCCATCATTTCATCGGGCATACCTGCATCGGTTG
>CAXTPJ010000048.1:0-10666 GCA_964245855.1 uncultured Ferruginibacter sp.
CGGGTGTAAACCTGTTATTCCGATAACCAACAAAATCATTGTACAGTGATTTTGCTTTATTCAAATCGGCGACTGCGGAATTAAAAACCGTCATGTCACTTTCCTGGTAAACTATGGCGATCTTCATTTGATTGTAAGCATACCAGGTTTGCAAATTGTCATCTTCTAATCCATACCGCAACATTCTTCGGGAAGCCGATTCCTGCTGCTGCAGCGTATCCATCTGCATAAATGCATTGGCAGAATCAATAAAATGAAAAGTAGCAGTATCCTTTCTTGAACTGGTATAACCTTGTTGATATTCTTTATGTGTTACAGGATGTTCCTGCAATTGCCAGAGGGGATCAAAAGGAAAATGTGTTTGGATGAATTGAGCCGGATCAATTAAAAAATAGTGATCATCCGCTACTCCTTCGTCCCAGGTGGGATCGCACAACAGCCATTGTTTATCTACATACACAGCGCTCCAGCTATGCCCGGAACGATTGATTGCCCGGCCGGTTTTAGCATAACCGGAAACAACAAAAGAGGGAATGGCGCATTTACCAACAAGGCTGGTAAACAATAGTGCATAGTCTTCACATACACCTTTCCTGGATCTTAAAATGGCCCCCAATTTTATTTCCGGGTCATCGCCCCAATACCGGTGAAACATACTGTCTTTATTGTAATGTATGTTGGCAGTTACCCATGCATATATTGCCCTCACTTTATCTTTATCAGCAGAAAAATTTTCCTGAACAAACTGCACTATGGAAGCAGTTGCATAAGTTGATGTTTTAGGGATTTGCATTACTTTATTATCAATGGCAGTATAGTCATTGTATTGTGCACGGAGGGAGATTAGATTGCAGAACAGCAGGCAGGCGCTTACCAACAGTTTCATGCTATAAATTTATTACAATCTTGAAAATTAAAAAGCTAAAATTCGATATAAAAAATACCCCGCTGTAAAAGCGGGGTATGTATTTTAAGATATGGATTTAAAACGGGTTGTAGCTTTCATTAAGGCCTGCGTTGTTGTTGAACCGGCCTTTGTACGGGTGCCTGTTGCTGTCTTTGTGGTTGTATCTGTTGTTGCTGTACACGCTGTTGCTGAACCTGTTGTTGTTGTACCCGTTGCTGCTGTACTGCCTGTTGTTGCTGGGCTCTTTGTTGTTGTGCAGCCTGTTGCTGCTGGGCACGTTGTTGGGCTGCCTGTTGCTGCCTCACCTCGTTTTGTTGCTGCTGTGCAGCCTGTTGCTGTTCGCTTCTTTGCTGTTGCAACTGTTGTTGTTTTACCTGGTTTTGCTGTTGTTGGGCAGCTTGTTGTTGCTCTAACCTTTGTTGCTTTGCATCATTTTGAAGTTGCTGGCTTTGTTGCGCAGCAGCTTGCTGTTGTTCTTTCTGTTGTTGTAACTGTTCCTGTCTTACATCATTTTGCTGCTGTAGTTTTTGCTGCCTGTCATTTTCCTGTGCCTGTTGTTTCTGCTGTTCTGCGGCCTGCTGCTGTTGCAGCCTTTGCTGTTTAATTGATTCCTGTTTATCTAATTTTTGTTGCACTTTGTTTTGCTCCTGTGCCTGTTGCTGCTTAGTCGCTTCCTGTTGATCCTGCAATTTTTGCTGTTTTACTGCATCCTGCCTTTCCACATTATCCTGCACCTGTTGTTTAACCGCATTTTGTTTTATTGCTTCCTGTTGTGTCGCCTTATCATGCTGGTCTTTTATAGCAGCCGCCTGTTGTTCTTTTTTCTGGTTTGCCAATGTTGCAGCTTTATTATCATTTTCTTTTACCGGAATATTTTTATCATCCGCTTTTATTGCTGGAGCCGGTGTTTTTGAATCTCTGATTGCCGCCTCTTTCGTATCCGGCCTGTAGATCCTTACCTGGTTTTTATCAACCTGTGTTTTTTGCGTGGTTTCGTTGAATGCCACTTCTTTGGGGGCAATCTTTGTTTTTGTTACCCTTTCAACATCTTCTCTTTTGGGGCCGGCAACATAGTTATTATTAATAGTAGTATTGTTATTCACCACCTGCGTGTTATTGATAATGGTTACGTTTTTATAAACATTCACATTCCTATCAGGCCTGATGTAGTGATTACGGATTGATGGGCTGGTAATGTATTGTTGTTGCACAAACCTCCACCTGTTAACAGGGATGCTGTTGAAAGCGATATTGAAGCCTAAGCCCGGGCTCAGAGGCGCCCAACCGTAATAGCCATTATTCTGGCACCATCCAACCCAGGCCGGGGCCCACTCATAACCCGGTACCCAAGCCCAACCGTAGGAAGTATAAGCCCATCTACCATAGTGGAAAGGTGCCCATCCCCATGAGTAATCTGATACCCACGTCCACCCATAACTGGTAAAAACCCAGTGGCCATTATCGTAATAAGGTTCAAAACCCTGTTGATTGGCTACCCAAACCTGGCCATACTGCGGATAATCTATCCAGCGGCCATAAGGGCTTAATTCATTGTAAAAAGTGTTGAAACTAATACCGGCGCTGAGCTGTTGCGCCTGTGTTGTATTTGCTGAGCTAAAAGTTATTGCTGCTATCAACACGATCAATATCTTTTTCATAATTATAGCTTTAAGATTTGCTATAATGTATATACATTTCCGTGCCGTATTTAGCAGTACTATTTCTAAAGTTGATGAGTGGGAACGATTGTTAAAGCTTTTACAAATAGCGAAAAAACAAACTATGATTTAATAGTCGTAATTGATCGAAAACTTTGATATAAAATCCTTTAAACTGCTGAGTTTGATGTACTGACTGGCGTAAAATTTATTCCTGCTTTTTTTGATGTTTTATTCCAGTGAATTTATTTTAAGAAGATTTTAATGTACGGATTAATTAAGTCAACATTTCTTTATATACTATGGCTTTAAACTGCTGTTCAATTAAATACCACAATTCCAAACGTTAAACAATGAGTTTAACAAAACAGCTTCTGTAAAACAAAAGGGCAGGTTTCATATATTTTTGGGATAGAGATTATTCTTTGCATAAAAAGTTCCAAAGGGAATCAATGAAGCCAGTAAAGATAAAAATGCTTTTAAATAAGACCACTTACGCTGAATGACTACCAGCACCAATAAAACAACGTAACTTAAAAATAAAATGCCATGGGCCATCCCTACAACATAGTTTGGGCCGGGCATACCAAGCATATACTTTATCGGCATGGTGATAGCAAATGCGAGGTAAGAACAGCCTTCTAAAAAGGCTATTGTTAAAAATAATGGAAGCGCATTTTTAAACATAATGAAATAACATTTTCTTTAACTGGATGATTCAAAAAAAGCCAATCACTAAGATTGGCTTTTCATATTTTACTGAAATTAATTATGCATCTTTTCCGTGGCAGGCTTTAAACTTTTTGCCGCTTCCACAAGGACAAGGATCATTGCGGCCCGGCGCTTTATCTACCCTGATTGGCTCCTGCTTTACCGGTGCAGATGGTTCATAGTATTCATTTTCCTGGCTCATGTATTCCGGCCCGCCGGTGCTGCTGCTTGTACCGGCAAATTCTTCTTTACGCTGGCGCATTTTACTCATGTCCGTTTTTTCTTCCCTGCCTTCTTTTATTTTTCCGGCATTGGTTTGTTCCATCGGAATAGCACAATGGCTCAGGAAACTAACAATGTCTTTATTCACCTGGTCATCCATTTGCTTGAAAGCGCTGAAAGCTTCAATCTTATAAATAACCAATGGATCTTTCTGCTCATACCCTGCAGTTTGTACACTGTGGCGCAAATCATCCATGGCACGCAAATGTTCTTTCCAGGCATCATCGATTAAAGCCAATGTAATGCTGCGTTCCAGTGCATTCGGCAGTTCAGTTCCATCGGTATCGATTGTCTTTTCTAAATTGGCCAGTGCCTGTATCGCTTTCTTTCCATCAGTAAAAGGCACTGCTACATTTACAATATGATTGCCTTGTTCTTTACGGATATTCTTAATGATCGGCAACGTTTGTTCTGCAATGCTGGCTACTTTACGGTTGTAATTAGCCTTGGCCTCGTCGTATAATTTTTCTGTTACAGTAACGGCAGAACCTTTACCCAACTCTTCAGCAGTAATAGTAGTATCAATGCCAAAATTCATAATGGCAGCGAGTTTAAACCCTTCATGGTCATTACCTTCCCTGAAAGAATTTACCAACCCATCTGCTACTGAATAGAATGCGTTATCTAAATCCAAGGCCAGCCTTTCTCCAAACAATGCATGGTTACGTTTGCTGTACACCACGTTACGCTGCTTGTTCATTACATCATCATATTCCAGCAAACGCTTACGGATGCCGAAGTTATTTTCTTCTACTTTTTTCTGTGCCCTTTCAATAGATTTTGAGATCATGCTGTGCTGGATCACTTCGCCTTCTTTATAGCCCATCCTGTCCATCAAAGAAGCGATACGTTCGCTGCCGAACATACGCATCAGGTCATCTTCCAGGCTTACAAAGAATTGGGTGCTACCCGGATCTCCCTGCCTTCCGGAACGTCCACGCAACTGCCTGTCCACCCGGCGGCTTTCATGCCTTTCGGTACCTACAATTGCCAACCCACCTGCCTCTTTTACACCAGGCCCAAGCTTAATATCCGTACCACGACCGGCCATATTGGTTGCAATGGTAACAGCACCTGCTAAACCAGCTTCTGCAACTACCTGTGCTTCCCTGGCATGTTGTTTTGCATTCAATACATTATGCGGAATATTCTTTTGCTTCAGCATCCTGCTCAGCAATTCACTGATCTCAACTGATGTGGTACCAACCAGTGAGGGACGGCCTGCATTACGCAGTTTTTCTATTTCATCAATAACCGCTTTGTACTTTTCACGCTTGGTTTTATACACCAGGTCCTGCTCATCTTTACGGATGGCTTTCAGGTTAGTAGGAATGGTTACCACATCCAGTTTATAGATGTCCCATAACTCTGCTGCTTCTGTTTCTGCAGTACCCGTCATACCGCATAATTTGTGGTACATACGGAAATAATTCTGGAGGGTAACAGTTGCGTATGTCTGCGTACTGGCTTCAATCTTTACATTTTCTTTTGCTTCAATGGCCTGGTGCAAACCGTCACTGTAACGGCGCCCATCAAGGATACGGCCTGTTTGTTCATCTACAATTTTAACCGCACCATCCATTACCACATATTCCGTGTCTTTATCAAATAAAGTATAGGCTTTTAGTAGTTGCTGTACGGTATGTATGCGGTCTGCTTTTAAAGAATATTCATTCAGCAAACCTTCTTTTTGGTGTAATTTATCTTCTGCAGCAACTGCTGTTTTTTCGATCGATGCCAGCTTAGTTGAAATATCCGGCAGGATGAAAAACTCAGGATCTTCGCCGCTCCTGGTAATAAGATTGATACCCCTGTCCGTTAAATCAACCTGGTTGTTTTTTTCATCAATGTGGAAGTATAGTTCTTCATCCACTTTCGGCATTTCTTTCTGCTGGTCTGCTAAGTAATAGTTTTCGCTTTTCTGCAATTTTACCCTGATGCCCGGCTCACTTAAAAATTTGATCAACGCACTATTTTTCGGTAAACCCCTGTGCGCCCTCATCAATGATAAACCACCATCTTTAGGGTCATCGTTTCCTTCCGCAATTTTTTTCTTGGCATCAATTAAATACTGGTTCACCGCTTTGCGTTGTGCATCCACAAGCTTTTCAATTCTTGGTTTTAAATCAAAAAACTGTTGTGTATTATCGCTGTGCCCAATCGGCCCACTGATGATCAACGGCGTACGGGCATCATCGATCAATACGCTATCCACCTCATCCACCATGGCGAAATGGTGCTTACGCTGTACCATTTCATCCGGGTTGTGTACCATGTTATCACGCAGGTAATCGAAGCCAAATTCGTTGTTGGTACCATAGGTTATATCTGCATTGTAAGCCGCCCTTCTTGCATCGCCATTGGGTTCATGTTTATCAATGCAATCAACGGTTAAGCCCAGCCATTCAAAAATTGGCCCGTTCCATTCACTATCTCGTCTTGCCAAATAATCGTTCACTGTTACAATGTGCACCCCTTCGCCGGCCAATGCATTCAGGTAAGCCGGTAAAGTACTTACCAGCGTTTTACCTTCACCGGTAGCCATTTCTGCAATTTTACCACTGTGTAATACGGCACCACCAATTAACTGAACATCGTAGTGCAGCATATTCCAGGTAACATCGCCACCGGCGGCCTTCCATGAATTACTGTAAATAACTTTATCTCCCTGGATAGTAATGTGCTGTTTTTTTGCAGCCAGCACTTTATCCAGTTCCGTTACGGAACTTTCTATGCTGGTATTTTCTTTAAAGCGGCGGGCTGTTTCCTTAACAGTAGCAAAAGCTTCGGGCAACAGATCCAGTAAAATTTCTTCTATCTTTTTATCCCGGTCTTTCTTCAATTCATCCACCTGCTGGTAAATCACATCCTTTTCATTGATGCTTTCAGCAGCCAGGTCTTCTGCTTCCTGCTTTTTAGCATTGATCTGTTCATCAACAGTACTTAAATGCTGCTTGATCCTTTCACGAAACTCCTGGGTTTTATTGCGCAACTGATCGTTGCTGAGCGATTGATATTGAGCAAAAAATTCGTTGATCTTTGCTACCTGCGGCGTTATTTTTTTTACGTCCTTCTCACTTTTGCTGCCTCCAAATAATTTTGATAAAAAGCCTGCCATAAAATTCCGTGTTATTGGGTATATGAGTATGTAATTAGATTAGGTATTTTGCCTGTCAAATATGGTGCTGAAATAAATTCGTAGCCAAATTGACAGAACGGCGAAGGTAACAATTAGTTGACAGGTTTAGGAAGTTGAAAAAATATTTGATAATCATTTTTGATTGGTGCCATTAGTATTATATTTTCTTTAACTAACATTTCTGGGTAAGCAGTATTAATGCAAAACCAAACCACCATGACCAGTTTAAAAAATTACCTGTTGCCAGTATTGTCTGTTGTTTGCATATTGGCAACCTCCTGCGAAAGCAGTGAAATTGGCGAAAGCAAAGATGTTAACCCCGAAACAGTTTACCAGGATTACAAGATTGAATTTACCGAAGGAGAGAATGAAAACCAGGCAGATGTTGTTGCCCAGTTTCGTTTTGCCGGTGCAAAAGGCACCACGCTGGTACTTACCAAACCCAGTGCAGTATCATTTGATGGAGCCGCCATTGCGGTTGACAGTGCTGAATTTACCGGCGCTTATTATAAAACCAACCTGCCGGCAGAAAAGGTTTTTGGCAAACATCATTTTGAATTTGCCGATGTGAATAACAGGAAGAGGGCCAATGAGTTTACGTTTGATAAACTGAGCCTTCATGTTCCTTCGCATGCTTCGCAGGCAGCACCATTGTATATTCCTTTTGAAACAGCGGCATTGAATGAGAGCGATTATATAGAAGTGAATTCGGTTAATTCCGATTCGAGTTTTACCGTGCTGCATCCTGCAACTGATACCACTCATTTTATTACTATACCAGTCAAAGAATTACAACGCCAGAAAGGCAATTCACTTACTTTATCTTTTGCTATTTACAGGAAAATGCCCCTGCTGCAGCACACGAAAGAAGGCGGTGAGATCAGGACTGTTTATGGATTAAAACCAGTATCCATTACACTTACAGGAAATACCGGGTATGCTTCCCTGCAATAAACATTTAAAATGATTTGATTTTATTGAACAGACTGAACCAGCAAGCCAAAGTTGCCATGAAAAACCGACTTAGAAAAGTGCGTCCGCCCGGTCAATCATTCGGACGGGCCAATGCTGATGCCATGAAATACATCTGCCGGCTACCAAACTTTTTGTAGAATTTTTTACCGGATAATATTTGTTTTTTTCTGGAAAAAATCTGGTCCGATGTAAACGAATTTGGTAATAATAAAACTTGCGCCATTGGCAATGATGGAAATGAGCGCTGCTTTTTTCCAGTTACGGCCCAGGAAGAACCATAAAGCCAGGCCTTCGAAAATTACCACACCAATTTCTACCATATCAAGGTTCCATTCCGTATTTAAGCGGATGATGTTTACGACAGGCCAGGTTACCACATTGATGAGAAAACCTGCCATGAGTGCTGCCCTCCGTTTCCTTTTTTTAAAAAAGAAAGCAATGATAGGCAACTCCACTAATAAAGTAAGCAACAGGTTAAAAGCTAGATCCATGAGACTCTTGTGACTGGTTTATAACCATCAATATTAGAAAATTATTTCTATTTCAGCCAAATTGTTAGAAAAAAATTGACACAGCCAAATCATCGGCGAATGCAGTATTACCTGTTATTTCTACTGCAATAAAAAATTCGGTTTGCTGATTTATGCTTTTAAATTTACAGCCAGTCCTTACGGAACAAAACTATTTGAATGAGAAAAATTTCCAGTTGCCTACTTTTTTTATTGATTGGTATTGCAGCATCAGCGCAGGTTACCGGCAAAGTGACCGATTCTGCCAGCAACAAAGGTTTAGAAAGGGCTGTGATTGGTCTGTTAATAAAAAGCAATACAACTGATACCACTTATTTTTTTGCTGATGAAAAGGGTGACTTTACCATTTCACCTGTTCCGGCTTCTAATTTCTCCCTTGTTTTTTCTGCATTAGGCTATAAAAGTGTTGCCAAATTTATAGCTGTGAGCAAGCCGGAAAAGACAATTGCCATTGGTAACATCAGTATGGCCAGCCGGGCAACTTTGCTGGATGAAGTGGTGATTGAGGGCCCACCAATTGTAATAAAAGAAGACACCATTGAATACCGGGCAGATGCGTTTAAAGTAAAGGAAAATGCTGTTGCAGAAGACTTGTTGAAAAAACTTCCCGGCGTTACAGTTGATAAAGATGGCAACGTTACAGCACAGGGAAAATCGGTTACCAAAGTGAGGGTAAATGGGAAAGATTTTTTTGGTGGCGATGTAAAAACCGCTACCCGTGAACTGCCGGCCAATATTATTGATAAAGTACAGGTGATAGATGATTATGGCGACCAGGCTACGGTTTCGGGTATTAAAAATGGCGACCCGCAAAAGATCATCAACTTCCAGATAAAGAAAGATAAGAACAAAGGATTTTTTGGCCGGGCTACGGTTGGTGCCGGCACGCAAGACCGCTACCAGGGCTCGTTTAACGCCAATTATTTCAACAATACACAACAGATCTCCATCATCGGCAACATGAATAACAACGGGCAATCGGTGTTTAATTTTGGTAACGGTGGTGTTAACCGTGGCATGGGCAACCTGATGAAAATGGGGCAAAGCATGATGAACGATATGGGCGGCGGCAGTGGCATGATGAACGCTTTTCAAAACGGCGACCAGGCGTTTTTAGGTAATGGGCAAAGCAGCAACAGCGGCATCACCACTTCCAATTCGTTCGGCATCAATTACCGGGATGAATGGAGCAAAAAGATAAATGTGTACGGTAGCTATTCCTTTTCACACCGCAATAATAAAGCGCTGCAAACAACCAGTACGCAAAACTTTTTTGAGAATGGTTCTTTCATCAATAACCAGGATAATAATACCAATACACTGGGCGATAACCACCGTTTTTATTTCAACATGGAATACCAGATTGACTCGGTGAATTATTTAAAGATCAGTCCTACCATCACTTATTCAACCAGCAATAGTGACAGTAAAACCCTGTTCGACTATGCCACAACAGCCGGTTCTAAAACCAGCAATGGGTATAATAATTATCAATCTGCCTCTACCAGCCCGAATATTAGCGGCAATATCCTTTTCAACCACCGGTTTAAAAAGCGTGGAAGAAACTTTTCTGCAAACCTCAGCCTTGGTTCATCAGAAAGCAACAGTGACCAGAATACCCAAAATTCTACAACCAATTTTACCAACCCGGCCGGCATCATTAACCGGTTTCAATTTATCAGCCAGGATAACAACAACCACAATTCCGGTGTACGGATAACTTATTCAGAACCCTTGAGCAAAACCAGGAACCTGGATATTGCAGCTTCCTACAATCTCAACTATTCCGGCAACGATAAAAAAACGTACAATGTAGATTCAGCCACCGGATTGCAAACACTGGCTCCTTTTTTATCTAACAATTTTGAGAATAATTTTTACAATAACCGGGTAGGTGTTTCTGTAAGAACGGTAATGAAAAAATATACTTACACGCTCGGTATCAGTATGCAACCGGTAAGCCTGCAGGGCAAATCGCTCACTAAAGACAGCGCCTACAGAACCATTAACCGGGTAAATATTTTTCCCATTGCCAGGTTCACTTACAACTTTTCCAAGTTGAAAAGTTTTAGTGCTAATTATAGTGGAAATGCCACACAGCCTACATTTAGCCAGTTACAGGATGTACTGGATATCAGCAACCCGCTTTCGATCACCAGGGGAAATCCTTTGCTGAAGCCGGCTATTAATCACAACATCAATATCAACTTCAACAATTTTAATATTGTTTCCGGCAAAGTGCTGTTTACCAATATCACCTTCAGTACCATTCAAAACCAGATCGTTAATAACATTATCAGCACAGGTAATACTGGCGGGCAATTGAGCATTCCTGAAAATGTGGATGGTTATTATAACATCCTTGGATTTTATACTTATTCAAAGCCCTACAAACAACGGAAATATGTATTGACCCTTACGGGAAATGTAAACTATAACCACAATGTAAACCTGGTTGACAGTA
>CAXTPJ010000049.1:0-10440 GCA_964245855.1 uncultured Ferruginibacter sp.
AAACTTTCCAACCGAAATTTGCGGCATGAATCAACGCCAGTTATTTTTAGACCATGTAGGCCAAACCTCCCCGGCACCACTGGCTTTGGAAATTGTAAAAGCCAGCGGCAGTACCATGTGGGATGTGCATGGCAAAACATATATTGATCTTATCGGCGGCATCAGTGTTTGCAATGTTGGGCATTGCCATCCAAAAGTGGTGGCAGCAGTGCAACAACAGGCGGCGCAATACATGCACATTATGGTGTACGGCGAATTGGTAGAAACGCCACAGGTAGCTTACGCAAAAAAACTCACCGAACATTTGCCGCCATCACTTAATTCTGTTTTCTACACCGCCAGCGGCAGCGAGGCTACCGAAGGCGCCATGAAACTGGCCAAGCGCTACACCGGCCGCACACAAATTGTTTCTTTTAAAAACAGTTACCATGGCAGCACGCAGGGCGCTTTAAGCATCATGGGCGACGAATATTGGCGCAATGCATTCCGGCCTTTATTGCCCGGTATTTTGCAATTGCAATACAATTCATTTGAAGACCTTGACAACATTACTGAACAGACAGCCTGCGTAATTGCAGAAACAGTACAGGCAGAAGCCGGAGTATTGGTACCGCAAAATGACTGGTTAAAAGCGCTGCGAAAAAAATGCACAGCAACCGGAACGTTGCTGGTATTGGATGAAATTCAGTGTGCCTTTGGCCGCAACGGAACCCTCTTTGCCTTTGAACAATTCGACGTGGTACCGGATATTTTATTATTAGGAAAAGCATTGGGCGGCGGTATGCCATTGGGCGCATTTGTGTCCCTCAAAAAAATAATGGATTCGCTAACACACAACCCGGTGCTGGGACATATCAATACATTCGGTGGCCACCCGGTTAGTTGCGCTGCCGGGCTGGCAGCATTTCATGTGTTGTTAGAAGAAAAATTGATTGATGAAGTAAAAGCAAAAGAGGAATTGTTTCTTTCTTTATTAAAACATCCAACAATAAAAGCTGTGCGAAGTTGTGGCTTAATGATGGCAGTGGAATTTGATAGTTTTGAAACCAATAAGATGATCATCGACCTGCTGATAGAACAAGGTGTTTTTACCGACTGGTTTTTGTTTTCCAGTAATTGTTTACGGATAGTACCACCACTTGTTATAACCGAAGATGAAATAATTGCAGCCTGTACAGCAATTAATGGCTGTTTAGAAAAAAATGCCTAATATTATTTCAAATTCGTAATAATGAAATATGTTTTTCTGCTTTGCAGTACCCTGTGCCTATTATTTTCTTCTACAAAAATCAATGCTCAAAATACTTATGGTAGTACGCTATTGTGGCGTATTAGTGGCAATGGTTTGCAACAACCTTCTTACCTCTACGGTACGATGCATTTGAAAGACAGGCGCTTGTTTTTTTTCGGTGATTCAGTTTACAAAAGCCTGGAATCTACTGCAGGTTTTGCCATGGAAATAGATCCTGATGCATACATGGATTCAATTTTTAGCCGCATGTCTGAGAGTGACACCACTTCCTTATTAAAAAAATTATACACATCCGAAGAGTATGACAAAATCGCAAAAAAAATTGAAAAAAAGCTGGGTATATCGGCAGACCAAATGACCAGGAAAAAATTGATTAGTTTGAAAAATTCCGGGCTCATAACGTCGAAGAAAGACGATATGAAAGCATCTGTTGATTTTTACCTCTATGGCCTTGCTAAACAGCAGGGTAAATGGCTTGGCGGTATTGAAGATGTAAGTGACCAGATAGAGCTGAAAGATGAATTGGGAAAAAATGTTGACATTCTTTACTTCATAGATAAAGCTGCTGATAAAAAACAAAACCAAACATTGGAAAAGTTGATCGAAATTTATTTGTCGCAAAATATTGATGAAGTGGAAAATGTTTACGGGCGTAAATTTAGTACCGCCAGAGATCTCCTTTTGATCAGGCGTAATGGAAAAATGGCATCCCGTATTGATAGCCTTGCACATATCCGTAATACCTTTTTTGCTGTAGGCGTTGCACATTTACCCGGCGATTCAGGGTTGATTGAATTATTACATCACAAAGGTTTTACAGTACAGCCGGTATTTTCTTACAATAAAGTAGTACCTGAGAAATATACATTTATTCCGGTTAATCTACCCTGGATTAAGTTTTATGAAAAAGATAGTGCTTATACAGTAGAAATGCCCGGCAAACCAAGCGACCTCAAAATAATGGGCGATGCCCTTACATTAAAAGTGTACAGCGATCTCAGCAATGGCATGACTTACATGACGGGTTTTACTTTTGCATCTATTAATGATTCTCCAGCTGAGAAGCTTGAAAGAATAGTGAAATCCTTTGCCGGAAAGGGATTTACAAAATATTCGGAAAAGAAGATCATTAAAAATGATATGGAAGGAATGGAGGTCATTGCTGTAAGAGAGGGTCTTTTTTACCGGCTTCGATTTTACACGGTAAAAAATAAAATATTCTTGCTGATGGCAGGAGGTGAAAAAAAGGAAAGCCTATACACTACCGGACCGGAGAAATTTTTTAAAAGCTTTACTGCCAATACAATGCTCGAGGCCCGTCCTAATAATTGGGTTGATTATAAATATGCAGAAAAAGCGTTTGAAATATCTTTTCCTACGAAGCCTTCTATTGACAGAATTCCTTTTGAAAAAGAAGGAGGCTCTATGTCTGTAGACTCATATTCGGCAATAGATATTCCCAATAACACTTTTTACATGGTGGCTATCAATGAAACGAAGAAGGGCTATCTCATTACAGATGATAGTTTGCTTTTCAACAGCAAAACATCTTACTACAAAGAAAATGATGCAATCATCACGAATTTCAGAAAATTCGATTTTGAAGGCTACAATGCTATTTCCTTCAATGCTTTAATGCATAAAGATGGAGCAGACCTTGTGTCAAAAGTATTGGTTATTTGCCGGGGAAACAGGAGCTATACATTGGTTGCTATCACGGAAAAAGGCAGGGAAGATTTTCCGGATATATCCAGGTTTTTCCGTTCTTTTCAGTTTACGCCATCTATTTCTGCCACCTGGCTTAAACAAAATGGCCCGGCCAATCAGTTTAGTACCTGGGCACCTTCGCCGCTTGAAGTTGAAGAGAAAGATACTGCTGCAACGGAAGAAGGGGTGAGCAATGAAGCTCCATCAAAAGCAAACCTGTACATTGCTTTCGACCCACATACAGTCAACAGTTACTACATATACGCTGAGCCATTATCAAAATATTATTGGGCAGAGAATGACAGTAGTTTTTTTGAAGAACAAAGTACATCTGTATTTATTGATAGCACTAACTATTATGCCCGCAATAATCCAGGAAATTATGATTCACTTATTTACAAAAAGGCAGTAACGAATGGTACCGTAAAAGGGGTAGAGGTAATGGTAAAAAATGCAAGCAGGTCTTATTATAAAAGGATAAGAATATTGCAGCATGGAGATTCTACCTATCAACTGTACACCATGGCGCCGTATGCAGTTATTACCAGCGAAAACTATAACCGTTTTTTTAATGATTTCCGGTTTGCCAATGAACAATTACCTACAACGATTTTTGCCAATAAAGTAAAATTAATACTGGCCGATATTCACAGTACTGACAGTGCTATCCGTTCAGACGCTGTAGAAGCGCTTGTTGAAGCAAGATTTACGACTGCTGACTTACCATTGTTACACAAAGCTTATTTGGAACCGTATCCTCTGGATACAAACGATTATAGAACCGTTCCCGATCGGCTGGTCAATATAATAAGAAATTTAAATGACACATCTACTATTGCATTTGTCAAAGACAATTATGCAACTATTCCTGCTGGTTCCGAAGACATAAAAATTGGTATGCTGGATATGCTTGCTGCTCAAAAGAAATTGCCTGCAATACTTTTACTGAAGCAATACCTTTTACAGGATACTTTTAAAAGTGCAAACGCCAACGGATTATTTTATCAATTGGCAGACAGCCTGTTGCTTGCTAAAGCGTTATTTCCGGAAGTGAGCCGTTTGTATGGTGATTCAGTTGTTGGGCCGGGAATAATAAGAGTTGTAACGGCACTCATAGACAGCGGCCTGCTTGAAAAAGACATATTGAAATCGAACTTGAGCGGTGTGTTTCTAACTGCAAAAAAGCAATTGAGAGATTTGCAAAACAATAAAG
Source organism: uncultured Ferruginibacter sp. (assembly GCA_964245855.1). Taxonomy (GTDB): domain Bacteria; phylum Bacteroidota; class Bacteroidia; order Chitinophagales; family Chitinophagaceae; genus Ferruginibacter. The sequence continues at coordinate 4,173 of CAXTPJ010000049.1, forward strand.
AAGCATATCCACCTTTTCGCAGCTTTGTAACCACTGCGCTGGAAAAAATAAATACAAAAGAAAGCATCGAACTGTTAAGGGACTTTTTAAAAGTTAAAACCATTTACATAAAAAACGATATTGTATTATCACTATTGCGTTTAAACCAGGCCGTACCGGCAGAAGAAATAAAGAAGGTTGCTGGTGATGTATATCAACGGACAGAGTTTTATAATGCTCTGAAAAAAATAGGGAAGGAGAAAGTGTTTCCTTCAGCATACCTTTCACAACAACATTTTGCTGCCAGTTATTTAGCAAACTACGGCCAGGATGAAGATGCAGGAGATAATATCGACTTAAAATTTATTGCTGAAAAAACGGCTACTGTCAAAGGCGTGCAATCAAGATATTATTTGTTTAAAATGACTACTGTTTATGATGAAGAAACCACCAGTAACCTAGCTGTTTGCGGCCCCTTTGATATGAATAAATCAAAGCCGGAAGTAAAAAAAGAATACGGGGATATGAAAATTTTCTACGAAGAAAAATTTGATCCTAAGACTACCAATAAACTTTTTGAAAATTACATTCAAGAATTAGACGAAGAAAAAAAGTAATTATTTCCATTTTTTAAATCATAATATTTTTGGAAGTGATAATTTCTTTCATTTACTTTGTATTTCAAAGTGCTTTTTATGAGTGAAGAACACCAGTCATTGCAAGACCTGCAGCATATCAAAAAAATGATGGAGCAAAGCAGCCGTTTCATCAGCCTGAGCGGGTTAAGCGGTATCGCTGCAGGTATTTGTGCTTTGGGCGGCGCCTGGTTTGCCAATCAAAAAATTCATTGCTGGGTAAAGGGCAACTGTAAGATTGATGAATTAATTGATACCGGGGGTGATGTACTCATCAATGACCTGTTTTGGATTGCAACCCTGACTTTTGTGGGTGCTTTTATTACTGCTTTCTTTTTTACTTACCTGCGCAGTAAGAAAAATGAAACACCCATGTGGGGTACGGCAACCATCCGGCTGTTCTGGAATACGGTGATACCCATTGCAGTGGGTGGCGTTTTTATCATCCGAATGATGCAATACGGAGCTTATGAACTGGTAGCGCCGGCTTGTCTTATCTTTTACGGTTTAGCTTTAGTAAATGCCAGTAAATACACACTGGGCGAAATAAGGTATTTGGGCTTAGGGCAATTGGCATTAGGTTTAATGAACTGCTGGTATCCCGGCTACGGCCTTTATTTTTGGGCAATGGGATTTGGTATCCTGCACATTGTTTATGGAATTGTGATGTGGTATAAATATGAAAGGGTATGATGAATCCGATTGAGCACCTGAATAAATTATTCGACAGCCGTATCCGCCTGGGCATCATGAGTGCGCTTATGGTAAATGAAGCGGTGAATTTTAACGACCTTAAAGAACTGCTTGCCATTACCGACGGCAATTTGGCCAGCCACCTGAAAGCGTTGGAAGAAAATGGGATCATTAAAGTACAGAAAGGCTTTATTGGTCGTAAGACAAATACAACCTATGCCGTTACCAAAGCAGGAGAGAAGGCTTTCAAATTACACATTGATGCATTGGAAAAAATGATCAGGGGAACAAAGTGATTTTTTTTTGCACCTATACTTTGAAATTCAAAGCACTTTTAATTATGAAAAGATTTGTACAGGCTACCTTTATTAGCTTTACTGCCTGGCTACTTGCAGCTTTCATTAATGCAATACTGATGGCAGCAGGTATATTTATTTTTGAACACCTTAATAAACACCTGGGTGTATTTTTCGTAGCTACATTTTTATATTCCCTTTTATTTTCTATTCCGGGCATTTTTATTTTCTGGGTTTTTTTTATAACTAATTATTATAAGGAGCAATTATTTCAGGTGCTTTTGAAAACTGCGTTGTGTACATCGCTTGGCTCCTGTTTACTTGTTATTACCTGTTTTGACATAATAAATTTTTGGCTCTCTATACCGGTTGTAATTGCTGCCGTTGCGGCAGTAATGGCTCATCATACTACCATAAACAATATTATCAGGGATAATCAAAATAAACAAACATGTATCGATTAATTGTAAAACTCCGCTCTGCTGTTTTGGTGTACTTAACTCACCGCATTGCCCTGCCCGTATTGCGTATTGTACGAAAGTCACAGCTCTTTCCGCACACAGCCGATGAATTGCGCCGGTTGCCCAAAGGTTTGCTGGGAAAAGACCTGGTTAATATGCTGGATGAAAAATCGTTACCACTGCTTTCTTATTATATCAAACACGACATTAAGCACATATTACTGGGTTACGATACAACCGATGATGGTGAAGTTTGCCTGCAATGTTTTATGCTTGGTAACCGCCATATTTCATTTCCTGTTTTTGTAACAGTGTTGTACGGTTTTTTTACCATGCCGGAGCATTGGAGCAAGTTCATCAATGCATACCGCCGGGGTAATAAGGCGCCTGCAATAAGCCATTGGCAATGGTTTCATATCATTCATCAACCAACACAATTACTCATTAATATCATTAACCGCAATGAAAAAAATTAAAACCTGTATTACCCAATATTACTGGTGCCTGCAATTATGCTGCATACAGTGTATCAAAACCATAAAAAACTAAATTACATGAAACCTTCTGTAAAAATCATGCTGGTAACCACCGGTGCTGTATTGTTCAATATTTTTTTCTGGAACGAAAAATTGGCTTTAAACGGGCTGCTGTTCGATGCTTTTATTTTAACCGCTTTATTTTATTTGTACCCCGGCAGCCTGAATAAACCTGCAGTTAAATGGTTGCTGGCTGCTCATATTATTACTATTGCAACAGTTGTATTTCACAACACATTTTTAAGTAAACTGGCGTTTAGTGCAACCTTGTTGCTGCTGGTAGTTTTTGTACAGTATATACACCGTTCTGTGTGGTATGCCGGCGCTTCTGCATTGATGAATTATATCTATGTAATTCCTTCTTTTTGGTCAATTTTTAAAACTGTAAAAACAGGTAAAACGAATGCTTATGCACTCGGCAAGGGTTTAAGATTTGTTATTATCCCGTTGATATTGCTCGGTGTGTTCATTTTATTGTATAATTCTGCCAACAATATTTTTAGCCAGATGATAAATGATGCAGGCCTTGCTATTGGGCGCTTCTTCACAAATATATTTGATTGGATCAGTTGGGGTAGGTTTTGGTTTTTGATGTTCGGCTTTTTCATAACCGGCGGCCTGCTGTTAAAAAGCAACAGCAGTTTTTTTTCAACGGCCGATGCGCAACAACCTGATGAACTGCTGCGAAAAAAGAACGACCTGCTAAAGTGGAAAACCACCAATCGCTTTGAACTGCTTAGTTTATTAATGGGGCGCTTTGCCAATGGTGTGCTGGCGTTGCGTAATGAAAACACCACCGGTATCATCAGCCTCTTGTTATTGAACCTGTTGCTGTTGTTTATCAATACCATTGATGTTATCTATGTATGGTTTGGCTTTTCTTATGATGGCAGCATCAACCTTTCTGAATATGTACACGAAGGTACCGGCATGCTTATTTTTTCTATCCTACTGGCTATGCTACTATTGTTATTCTTCTTTCGGGGCAACCTTAATTTTTATAAGCAAAACAAATGGTTGAAAAAGGGTGCTTACTTATGGATCATTCAAAATTGTGTGTTGGTTGTTTCTGTTTTGATCAGGGATTATTATTATATCCAGCATTATGGCCTTGCCTACAAACGCATTGGTGTATTGGTTTTCCTCATTATGGTATTGGCAGGATTGATTACTGTGTTCCTGAAAATTCAGCAGTATAAAACCAATTATTTTTTACTGAAAGTAAATGCATGGGTTGCGGTAACGGTATTGGTGGTTGCATCTTGTATTCACTGGGATGAAACCATTGCCACCTACAATCTTGCCAAGAAAAACGTGGTTGTGCTGGATGTAAAATTCCTGCTGACTTTATCTGATAAAACCTTGCCATTACTGCAAAAAAACCAGGATGTGCTGGAAAGAGATGAAAAGGCTGTTGTAAATGGTGAAGGTGAGTATTTAAATAGAAGTTACTACAGTTTGAAAGAACAGTTTGAACAACGTAAGATCAATTTTTTCAACGAACAGCAACACTATAGTTGGCTTTCCTGGAATGAAGCCGATGCCTACGTGAAAAAAGAATTGGGTGTATTGCCTGTTAGTGCTGCTATCAATCATTGATGTATGAACGCAAAGGAAAAATACGGGCCGCCAGTTTTATTGTATTCGTATTAATCGCAGCCTTGTTGTTCATTACAGATCTGTATCTAAGTTTTGGAGGAATGGATGGCATATTTACTTGTTTTATTATTATCGGCATTGCTCTCTTATGTGTTCCAATATTGGCAATACTAATCATGTGTTGTTTTGCTTTTTCTCCTTCATAAAATATTAGTCAATAAAAACAAATCATCATGAAATTTATAAAAGCGCTTGGCTATGCAGGCAACGGAATAAAACATAGCAGTATTTATGAAACCAATTTCAGGGTGCACCTGTTCGCCACTTTTACGGTGGTGCTGGCCGGCTTTTGCTTTGCCATCAGTAATACCGAATGGCTGGCGGTCATCACCTGTTGTGTATTGGTATTAACCGCAGAAATGTTTAACACAGCCATTGAAGTATTCTGCGATTGTTTAGTAAAAGAAACATTGCCGAAGATCAAGATCGTAAAAGATGTGGCCGCCGGTGCGGTACTGCTCACCGCCATCGGCAGCACAGTAATTGGTGCAGTAATTTTTATCCCAAAAATCATTGAACAAATAAAATCATAACCATGGTAAAATTATCTGCTGTAGAAAAATTGCTGGCTGTGTTTATACTTTTTATTGCTGCTATGCTGGCAGCCCGCATCAGTTATGCTAACAATACCGGTTACCTTTTCCTGCTGTGGAACCTGTTCCTGGCATGGGTGCCATTCCAAATAAGTATGGCACTCACGTTAACCAATAGCCGAAAAAAGTGGTATCGCTATTTTTTACTGGGTGCATGGCTCTTGTTCTTTCCCAATGCTCTGTATATTATTACCGATTTAATACACCTGGAAAAAGACAGGGCAGATGTTCCGGTATGGTTTGATGCGGTATTGATATTCACCAGCTCAGTTGCCGGGCTTATCATGGCATTTGTATCGCTTTACCAGGTTGAGCTGTACCTCAAAAGTATTGTTAGAAAAAAGCATATCAATAAACTGATTGTTGCCACTTTATTCATTGGTTCTTTCGGTGTGTACCTTGGCCGGTTTCTTCGGTGGAACAGTTGGGATATTGTAACCAACCCTTTAAAATTGTTGGTTCAAATTGCAGAACAGGTCATAATGCCTTTTGAGCATTATCGTACCTGGGCAGTTACACTGTTGCTCACCGGTTTATTCAGCCTCCTTTATTTTGCTGTTAAACAATTGGCCGGTTTGCAGCATACAGAAAAAGGAATAACCTACTATCGTAAACGCATCAAATACCGTAACTAAAATAATTGCCCTGTGGATGTTGTAGTACCAATAAAAAATTCCGCCCTTAAAAAGCGGAATTTTTTATTAATAATGTTATGACTGTTAAAATTGGAAACCAACACTTAATGCTATCACCTGGTTTTTATATTTTGGTGTTGAGCTGGTGCCATCTCCATTATTGTTCTGGAAATCCAGGTTGTAACGAAGATCAAATACAACCGGGCCGGAGGAAGCTTCAATACCTACTACGCCACCTAAAATATTTTTTCTCAGGTTATCATTGTCCTGCTTAACCTGGCTTTCATAAGAAGCGTTAGCTACTTTAAATGAAGTGTTGGTAGACGCAAGAAATGAATACTGCGGGCCAATCAGGATACCGAAGTTTTTGGTTGGTTTAAACTTAGCCAAAATAGGTACTTCAATAAAATTGCTGGTTAGCTTGTAATCATAAGGGGAGGTTAAAAACGTACCACTCTGTTTAAAACCTTTCTGTGAGAACTGTACCTCTGGCTGCAGGCTGAAGCCATTCATAAGAGGTATCTCTAAAAAAGCTGCAGCATTAACACCAACCTTCGAACCTGTTGAAGTATTGTTGCTTGCATCTTTTATCAGGTTAGATACGTTGACCCCTGCTCTTACCCCAAGGTGCAGGTCATTTGTTTTGGAAGTTTGCGCTGATGCTGTGATGGCGCCTGTTCCAAGGAATACGGCTGTTGCAAAAAAAATCCTTTTCATAGTGTTTAAATTATTTTGTTTGATTCACTCTATGAAAATGATATTCCAAAAGGCTTTTTTTGTT
>CAXTPJ010000050.1:0-10436 GCA_964245855.1 uncultured Ferruginibacter sp.
AACAGAACTCAATACCGGCGGTGTTTTAAAAGACTTTAATAAAATAAAAAAAGGTATTGTAGATGCACAAATTCACAATAATATTTTGTGGGCCTGCAAACCAAAATTCTTTGGCAATATATTTCTAACAAAGAAAAATTATCACATTGGCGATATCAATCTTTATTACATGAACATCAGGAACAATGTAGCTACCAGGATAAAAATGTTCTGGAAAAATTAAAGGCCATAACGTTTACTTATTTCCAGCATTCTTTCAATTGGCTTTGCTGCAGCAACTCTTAATTTTTCATCCATTAAAATCTCCGGCGTTTCATATTCCATGCAGAGATATAATTTTTCCAGTGTATTCAATTTCATGTGTGGACAATCATTGCAGGCACAACTGTTATTTGGTGGCGCAGGAATAAAAGTTTTAGTAGGATTACTTTTCTGCATCTGGTGTAAAATGCCTGTTTCGGTTACTACTATAAATTCTTCCACATCACTTTGCTCAGTATATTTTAAAATACCGGTAGTGCTGCCAATATAATCTGCAACAGATAAAACCGCTTCTTCACATTCCGGGTGTGCAATTACTTTTGCTTTTGGATGACGGACTTTTAGTTTGATGATTTTTTCTAAACTAAATATTTCATGCACCATGCAGGCACCATTCCACAAAACCATGTTGCGGCCTGTCTTTTTATTTAAATAAGCGCCCAGGTTTTTATCCGGCGCAAAAATTATCTTTTGATCTTTTGGTAAACTGTCCAGTATTTTTTCTGCGTTACTGCTGGTACAAATTATATCGCTTAATGCTTTCATTCCTGCGGAGCAGTTTACATAAGTGATCACCAAATGATCGGGGTATTTGTCTTTAAACAATTTGAATAATGCAGGCGGTGCACTGTCGCTTAATGAACAACCGGCTTTAAGATCGGGCAGCAAAACTTTTTTATTCGGGTTTAAAATTTTGGCAGTTTCTCCCATGAAATGAACGCCAGCAAAAACGATGATGTCTGCTTCTGTTTTTTCTGCCTGTTGTGCCAGGCCCAAACTATCCCCAATATAATCTGCCACATCCTGTATATCCGGCTCCTGGTAGTAGTGCGCCAGTATAATAGCATTCTTTTCCTTTTTCAATCTCTCGATCTCAGCAAACAAATCAATGCTGGCATCCAGCTCTATATCCAAAAAACCTTTTTCTTCAATTTTTGATTTGGCAATGTTAATATCTACCATAATAGTTTTTAATAATTTTTTTTATTTAAATAAACATACTATTACTAGGGCTGTGGATTTGTGGAAACAATATTTTTCAATTATTTGTAAAGTTAAATTAATCGTCTTTTCCACCATCATCCACAAGTAATTAACATTGGCATTATCAACTATGTTTATCAGGATAGCTTTGTTTACTGCGTTTATCAGATTATCAACATATTATTTTCTAACAGGCGTTGATAAAAAAGGTTGAGGATAACAAAATTGCTGTATTCAAATCCATCTATGTTAATGAAGTACCTGATAAAATTTTGGATTGTCTATAAGAAAGTGTTTTTGGATAAACAAGGGCCAATTTATTCCAGCAGTTTCCCCGTATAGAAAATCAAAAACCTGCGTTATTAACATCAAAAGCAAGTAATCAACATGCCATGTTAATAATAGATATTCTGAGCATAACACTTTACCATTTTAAAGTAGAAATTATCACTTTAAAAAAATATGTGATTGAATAATTGTTCAGCCGGATAAGATTTTTTGAATACGCTATAGAGGTAATTAGAATTTTAACCCTTATCTGCCTTGATTATCAGCGCTTTTTGATTGTTTATTTTTTGGGGATAAATATCGTTTTTTACCCTATTTTTGCCGTCCATTTTAATTTAAAATAACAAATGCAGATCATTCAGAAAATTCGTGACAAAGGTGCCGCCATTGTAATCGGTGTAATTGCCCTTAGTTTAATTGGCTTTATTTTGATGGATGCCAACCTTGGCGCAAACCGCAGCTCTACCGGCAATGGCGCTACGGTTGGAGAAATTAACGGTTCCCCGGTTGACAGTAAAGATTACCAGGACAGGATCAAACAAATTGAAGACCAATATGGTGGCCGCATGAGTGGGCCGCAATTATATTATATCCGTCAAAATGCCTGGGACCAAATGGTAACAGAAAAAGTTTTGAATACGGAATTTGAAAAACTGGGATTGGTATTTTCTCCAAAGGAATTAACCAGCATTATTTTTAGCAATGATGCGCCCCAAACACTGAAGCAGGCATTTACAAATAAAACTACTGGCCAGTATGATATTGCCAAAGTGCAGGAATGGTGGCAGAATGCAAAAAAATCAAAAGGCGAACAGCGTGATGCACTGGAAAAACAAATTGTTGAACCTGTTATGTTCCAGGCATTGGTGAATAAATACAGCAGCATGATCGCTGCAAGTGCTTACTACCCATCATGGTTAAAAGAAAAAGAAGCAAAAGAAGCAACCACTTTTGCCAATGTTTCTTATGTAGCAATACCATATAGTACTATCACCGACAGCACCATTAAAGTAACTGATGATGATATTACCAGTTATGTAAGCAAACACGCAGCCATGTACAAGCAAGATGGTGGCAGGTTATTATCTTACGTAGCGTTTAGTGCTATTGCAAATGCTGCAGATACAGCTGCTGCATTATCTGGTGTTGAAAATTTAAAAAATGCTTTTAGTGCAGATACCAATGCAAAAGTATTTTTAACAGTTAATGCAAGTGCAAAACCTTTTGAAGATGTGTATGTGCCAAAATCTAAACTAACAATGGCGCAGAAAGATACCATTGCAAGTTTACCAAAAGATGCAACGTTTGGACCTTACATAGATGGTAGCGATTTTGTGATAGCAAAAATGATCGGCACCAAAACTTTACCTGATTCAATTAAATGCCGTCACATATTGATTGGTACGGCCGACAGGCAAACCGGCCAGGCTTTAATGACAGACAGCGCAGCAAAAAAACGTGCAGACAGTGTTGAACTGGCCATTAATTCAGGGGCAAATTTTGACGAACTGGAAGCAAAATATTCAACTGATGAAGCAGCGCACAAAGACAAAGGTGTAATGACCTTTGATGTTGCAACTATACAGGATAAAGAAAAATTTGCTGCAGAGTTCGGAGAATTTTTGATGAACGAAAAAGGTGAAACCCGTAAAGTAATTAAAACAGGATTCGGATACCACTATATAGAAATACTGGAAAAGAAAAATCCTCAGACAACTTATAAAATAGCTTACCTGGCAAAAGAAATTTCTGCCAGCGAAGAAACCATCAACGCAGCGAGTGCACAGGCAAGTAAATTATCTGCAGAAGCAAGAGACATTAAAGCGTTGGATGCTTATGTTGCAAAAAATCATTTACAAAAAGTTGATGTACCAAATTTGATAAAAGAAAGCGATTTTCAATTAGGTGGCTTACAGGATGCAAGGGAAATAGTTAGGTGGGCATTTGGGGCAAAAGCAGGCGATGTTAGTGAAACACAATTTAAATCCGGCGAACAGTTCATTGTTGGCGCAGTAGATAAAATTGTACCGGCAGGTTTACCGGATGCAAAAAGTGCAAGGCCAATGACAGAATTATTGGTACGCAATCAAAAGAAAGCTGAGCAGATAAAAACTAAATTAACGGCCACCCCAACATTGGAATCTGCTGCAGCGGCATACAGCAAAACTGTGGCAATCGCCGGCGCTGATTCAAGCCTTACTTTTACTTCAACCATTATCAATGAAATTGGCCAGGAGCCAAAAGTAATTGGCGCTGCTTTTAACAAAGCTTACCAGGCAAAAGCTTCTGAGCCAATTGTTGGTACCAGCGGCGTATATGTAATAAAAGTAAACAGCACCGGTACAAAAGCAACCGATACACCGGAAGTAGCTGCTCAAAAAGAAAGCGACAGGAAAAAGGCTTTGGCACAGCAGGTTAATTCAGGCTGGTTTGAAGCACTGAAAAAACTGTCTGTAATAAAAGACGAAAGAAGCAAATTCAATTAAGTTGAATCATAATTTTAACAACAGCCGGACATCAATGTCTGGCTGTTTTGTTTTAACAGCATCCTTTTATTTATTCCATTTATCGAAAACTTCCGGAACGCTGTTGAATTTTAATAATTGTAAATTTGTACAATGGAAGATGTAATCATAAATAAAGTAACGGAGAGTGCGTTGGTAACCATTAACCTTGAAGATTATTATCCAACAGAACAGGTAGCTGTTTTTGACATGAAAGATTATTTGTTCATGGGCCTCATTTTAAAGGAAAAGGATTTCAGGGAATCTTTAAAAAACCTTGACCTTACAACTTTTACCGGTAAAGTTGTTGCGGTCACGTGTTCTGCAGATGCAGTTATTCCTATGTGGGCTTATATGCTGGTGGCAAGTTATCTGCAGCCCGTGGCTACTTCCATTACTTTTGCTACAGAAGAAGAATTAAAGAAGCACTTGCTTCTAAAAAACATTTCGGCATTACCAATCGCTGATCTTACTGATAAAAGAATTGTTATTAAAGGTTGCGGCGATTTACCCATCGGCGAAGCAGCTTACCTGCAAGCCACCAACTTATTAAGGCCGGTTGCTAAAAGTATTATGTACGGCGAACCCTGCAGTACCGTTCCTATTTTCAAGAAGAAATAACGGCATTTATTTTTATCTTCATTCCTTAACTTTCCATCCTACTATTAAAGTGAATGATCGATGCTTTTTTAAAAGGTTTTGCCATAAGTATGCTGCTGGTTTTTTCAGTAGGGCCCTTGGTATTCACCATCATTAAACAAAGCATCAATAACGGCCGTGCCGGCGGGTTTAGTTTTGTGGGCGGCATCTGGCTCAGCGATGTAATGTGGGTAGTACTCAGCAATATGTTTTCTCAGGTGGTTATCCAGATGAAGGAATATCAAAATGAGATAGGCGTTACCGGTAGTATCTTTTTAATAGCCATGGGTGCGTATTTTTTATTCTTCAAAAAAATACATTTGAAAGAAGATGAAAACAAGATCGTCATCAATGCACGCACTCATGCAAAACTGGTGTTGTCTGGTTTTTTTATCAATGCGCTTAATCCCGGCGTGATGCTTTTTTGGCTTACTACCGCTACCACTATTGCTGCAACACATACCGTAAAACAACGCATTATTATTTTCACCACCTGCCTGGTGATCAATACCAGTGTTGATATTTTAAAAGTGATGCTGGCTGGTAAAATCAGGAGGCGGATGAATGAAAAAAACATTTCGCTTATCAACAAAATATCCGGGGCGTTGTTACTTGGTTTTGGTGTGGTGCTTATATTAGGCATTATTTACACCGTTAAAAAAAATTAACGGCATCCTCTCACCGGTACGTTTTAAATTACAGTATGAAACAACTGTTACTATTAACCTTTCTCTTCACCAGTTTTGATATCATTGCACAACCATCTGATTTTATTTTGCTGAAGAAAAAAGACCGGACAATCAGTACTTTTTTTTCCGGTGGCACCATTCATTTCACCTCTGTCAACGGAACGTACATAGATGCCAATATTACCAGTATAAAGAATGATACACTTTATTTGCAGGAATATATTGTACGGCAAATGCCCACTCAACTTGGTGTATATATTTTAGATACTTCTTATTATTATGCACAGTTTCATTACAACCAGATAAAAGCGATCGGCAAAACAGGAAGGCGTTTCGACTGGAGTGGAAGCGGCGCTGCTTTAATGGGCGGTGGCATCGTATTGACTGTTGCCAGCGGCGTAGTGTTTTTAATAGACAACAAAAAGTTTAGCCCGGAATTATTGGGCGCTGCTGTCGCCTTAACCGGCATTGGTTATTTATTAACCAAACAATCCGGTAAAGGCATGGAAATAGGAAAGAAATATTTGTTGCTGTATGTAAAAGCATCTGATAAGAAGGTTTAAAAATATATCTTGCAGCACACTAACCCCCACTCCTTCTATGCAAAAAGCCTGGCGAATTTTTAAGAAGGTTCTTCTCTGGCTTTTCATCCTCCAGTTTGCTTATATCATTTTTTGTAAATGGATTAATCCACCTATCACCATTACACAATTGGTTAGTTGGGTACAGGGCAACGGATTAAACCGGGACTATATTGGTTTTGAAGAAATGGGCAGCAATATAAAACTGGCTGTTATCGCCAGCGAAGACCAGTTGTTTCCTGATCACCAGGGTTTTGATACCATTGCCATTCGCAAAGCATTAAAGTATAATGAGAAACATACCAAGACAAAACGTGGTGGCAGCACTATCAGTCAGCAGGTAGCCAAGAATGTTTTTTTATGGCAGCATGGAGGTTATATACGTAAAGGCTTTGAAGTGTATTTTACTTTTATGATAGAAAAAATCTGGAGTAAAAAAAGAATACTGGAAATGTATCTCAATGTGGTTGAAATGGGCAAAGGTATTTTTGGTGTGCAGGCAGCAGCACAAGCCTACTTTAAAAAAGATGCAAAATACCTTACCCGAACGGAAGCAGCTATGATTGCCTCATTTCTCCCCAATCCCAAAGTTTATTCTGTAAAGCCTTACCGTAAAAATGTAGTAAACCGGTATAACAACATTTTAAGGCAGATGAATAATTTGGAAGGGGATGATGATATTGATGAGATAGTAAATGATAAGCAGCCATCTCAACCGCCAATAAAAAATCAATGATCAAGTTATTTTTTACACTCACTTTCCTGTTGTTTTTCTACAATGGTTTTACCCAGTATTTGGAAAATTATCAACCTGATTCTGTATACAAGATTAATGCTGTTAAAACCAGAATATTGGTGTATAATAAATCTAAGATTAGCAGCAAGTTTATTGAACAGTATGACAAACAAGGCAGGCATATTGAATCTATTCGTGTTGAGGCTGGTACGAAAAATTATTTAAGCAGAACTCTCTTTGAATATGACAGCCTGGACCGGTTGGTAAATGAATATTACATTTCTTATTTTTCCGTAGATAGTAATACCCCCAAACTAACAATAAGTGAAGCAACGCCTGATACAACATTTGTGGTAAACAAGTACGATTCTTTAAACAGGCTGGTATCAAAAATTAAAAGAAATAAAGCAGGAAAAGTATTTAATATTGGTGTTTATCAATATGACCCATTAACAATTACCGAAGAACATACCGATATAAATGATTCATTACCCAATTACCGATACACTACTATTTATGAAAGGCCAAATATTCCCAAACATTTTATTGGCTATAATTCTTCCAAAATAAACAAAAGCGAGTTTGAATACACTTATGAAAACACATTTGATGTTTCCGGAAGATTGATAAAACGCATAACTTATTATACCAACCTTAATTCCCCGGCTCAAAACAATACCTTAAAAACGGCTGAAACATTTTATGAATATAACACTTTAGGATTGTTAATAAAACAAACGATCACATCAAATTATCAAAACAGCATTCGGAATACCATACTTCTATTCGACTATAAATATTGGTAAACCTTCCATCAAAAAACAAATCCTTACCTTCGCAACCTACATTACACAACAATACGGCAAGTTGTAAGCCGGTGTGGTAAACTATTTCCTTCGCTGTTTCAGAAAATGCAACGTCTTTTCCAGCCTTTATAAAAATTAAACCATTCAATGGAATTTAAAAATTTAGCATTAATAGACCCTATCCTGAAAGCATTGGCTGATGAAGGATATACCCATCCTACGCCTATTCAGCAACAATCGATACCGCTGATCTTGCAAAAGAAAGACTTACTCGGCTGTGCACAAACCGGTACCGGTAAAACGGCCGCTTTCGCTATACCTATTTTACAATTGTTATATAATGAAAACAGCAATGAAAAAGGCAGGCGAAATATCAAAGTATTGATATTAACCCCTACAAGGGAATTGGCTATACAAATTGATGAAAGCTTTGCAGCTTATGGCCGTTATACCGGATTAACCCATGCTGTAATATTTGGCGGAGTATCGCAACTGCACCAGACAAACCAATTAAAAAATGGCGTAGATATTTTGGTTGCTACTCCGGGCCGGTTGCTTGACCTGATGAGCCAGGGATTTGTTGGATTGCAGCATTTAAAAATGTTTGTATTGGATGAAGCAGACCGCATGCTTGACATGGGTTTTATACATGATGTAAAAAGAGTGATCATCAAACTGCCGGTAAAAAGGCAAACGCTTTTCTTTTCTGCTACCATGCCGCCGGAGATTCAAATTTTGGCTAATGTGCTATTGACAGATCCGGCAAAAGTAGAAGTGACGCCTGTTTCATCTACGGTTGATACCATTGATCAAAGCTTATTTTATGTAGATAAAAAGAATAAACCAGATCTATTGTTATACTTATTAAAAAGTGTAAATATGCCATCTGTGCTGGTATTTACCCGTACCAAACATGGTGCAGATAAACTGGTTAAAATTTTACACCGGGAACATATTACTGCGGCAGCCATTCATGGAAACAAATCGCAGAATGCACGTCAGAATGCATTGAATAATTTTAAAAGTGGTGAGCTGAAAGTATTGGTGGCGACAGATATTGCAGCAAGGGGAATCGATATTGATGACTTGACTCATGTGATCAATTTTGAATTGCCGGAAGTGCCGGAAACTTACGTTCACCGCATTGGCCGTACAGGAAGGGCAGGAAATGTAGGAACCGCTTTTTCTTTTTGCGATCATGAAGAAAAAGATGATTTGCGCATGATTCAAAAACTCATTGCAAAAAATATCCCTGTTACAGACAGCCACCCATATCCATTGAGTGCGGCTTCATTTGCTCCACCAGCACCATCTTTACCATCACAAAGACAAGGACAAAAACCACAGCGCAGGTGGGATAGCGGCAGGGGAAATAATAATAAGCAGCCGCAACAGAAAAGAAGGTATTAAACAGTTTTATAGAACGCCTGTTATTTAGTAGGAACAATATTTATAAAGATATGTCTCAACTAACGATCACCACTATCCAGGCCGATCTTGTATGGGAAGATAAATCAGCGAATCTTCAATTGCTGGAAACAAAGATCAATGCCATTGAAGAACGTACTGAGATTGTGGTGTTGCCGGAAATGTTCAGCACCGGTTTTAGTATGCAACCCCAATTGTTTGCAGAAACGATGGATGGTGAAACGGTGAATTGGATGCGGCGCATCGCTATATCCAGGCGTATTATTTTGACAGGCAGTATCATTATCCGTGAAGGTAACCTTTTTTACAACCGGCTTATCTGGATGTTGCCCAATGGTGAAACAGGTTTGTACAACAAACGCCATTTATTCGCCTACGGCGAAGAAGACCAGCATTATACCGCCGGAAATAAACGATTGATCGCCTCCGTAAAAGGCTGGAAGATCAACCTGCAAGTATGTTACGATCTGCGTTTTCCAGTTTGGGCAAGGCAAACCACAACACATTCATTTTCCAAAGAAGAAAAAAAATTTCCTGAATACGATATATTGATTTATGTAGCCAACTGGCCCGAAAAAAGGAGCCATGCCTGGAAAACATTGCTGTGTGCCAGGGCAATCGAAAACCAATGTTATGTGATTGGTGTAAACAGGGTAGGGAAAGATATTAAGAACAGTTACAGCGGAAACAGTTTGATCATTGATCCATTGGGAGAAGTTTTATATCATCATGCAGATAGCGAAGATATATTTACCATCACATTGCAAAAAGAATGGCTGGATGAAGTAAGAGCAAAATTTCCTTTTTGGAAAGATGGGGATGATTTTATCATTGGTAAATAATATTAATTCCCTGAATTCCGGATCATCTCTTTTACAATCAGCATTTTCCTGTCCTGGTTTTTTCTAACGCCCTCAACTGTGGGAAGAATATACATATCAGGTGGCACGCCCCTCCCGTCTTTCGGCACATGATTGTACTGCACAATTTTAAAGAAAGGTAACCGCACCCTTAGTTTGGTATTAGGCAACGTAATATCAGGAATCATGATGCCGCTGTTGCCATGCCAGCCACCACCTGCATCTTCACCTACCAGGGTAATATTTTCCTGACCTTTTACCGCATTGCAAAATAAAGTAGAAGCAGAAAAAGTTGGCCCGTTGATGAGCACATATACTTTGCCATCAAAATGATTAGCTGTTTTGGGCTTGTACAAATGCCTTTCCCAAAAACCAAAATGGTAATTGCCATCCCGTTGTTTTTTAGAAAGGAATACCAACCCGATATTGCTTAACCAACCCTGCTTGATATACTTTGAATATGGTGCAAACGACTTGGCAATGGAATAAGCAGAGTCGGCAACTTTGAATGGTGTTTTTCTTAAAAACTTAGTAAGCAATACATGCATATTGATGTCACCGCCGCCATTGCTTCGCAGATCGATGATCAGGTTTTTTACTTTTTTTTCTTCGAGCGTTTTAAAAGTATGTTTGATAAAATGCCGCAAGTACCTGCTATCT
>CAXTPJ010000051.1:0-10385 GCA_964245855.1 uncultured Ferruginibacter sp.
GAAAGCAAACCTGCTGATAATGCTCAGGTCGATGCAAAAGCTGTTCAAGCAACAGGCAAAATAAACAGTGTTGATTTAGCTAAGCAATCCATCAATGTGACACACGAGCCGATAAAAGCGTTGGGCTGGCCAAAAATGAAAATGGAGTTTTCGGTTGCAAATAATGTTGATTTGTCGAATATCAAAACCGGAGATTTAGTAAATTTTTCGATTAAGCCCAAAGGGGATGATGACTACATTGTAGTGAACATTACAAAGAAATAATTTGCCTTCTTTTCAAGACAGCCGCCCACAAAAAGGGCGGCTGTTGCATTCTGGCACAACAGAGTGAAGCAATAAATGTCGGTGGTTACAACAGCCCTGCTTTTCTCATCACTCCATGAACGGTACTAACGTGCCACCTGCACCCTTGCCTGTATGTTTTGACTTTTAGCCGGTTCAGTTCATTGGTGATTGACTGAATAGTGTCTATTCCTTTTTTTTGCAAAGAGAAAATAATCGGTCTCACTTTCAGTGCGAAATTTTTAGAAGCTACTCTATTCCGTTTAGAAAGAATTTTGGAAAACGAACCAAGTTTTACACCTCTTGTTTTAGCCGCTTGCAAAGCTTGTTTAGTTCTTTTGCTTATCCTTTCACTCTCATCCTGTGCTCTGGCTGCATTAATAAAAGTGGTATAAGTGTCAGCATTGGGATTATCCACTGCGGTAAATCTCACACTGCTTTCGATGAGCAGAGCGATAAAAAGGACTTTTCGACTTAATCTGTCAAGAGTTGCAATTACTAATTCAGCCTCCCATTCCTTACAATACTGAATTGCCTTTTCTAATACAGGGCGATTAAATTTTTTGCCGCTTTCAACTTCTGTAAATTCTTTGATGAGTTGCATATGTCCTTCTTTTAGAAAAAAGCTAATAGCCCTTCGCTGAGCTTCCAGTCCCAGCCCGCTTTTACCCTGTCGTTTTGTAGAAACCCTGATGTAAGCAACGACTTTCTTAGCATCTTTTTTTGCTGATTTTTTCATGATTATACCAACATATACTTATTAACATTTTTAGAAAAAAAGCAAGTCTTATGTTTTCAAATCCTCAATGAATAACTGATTTTCTACGACCTATAAACCCCAAATTCAGCACCATTTTTGTTCATATACTAACGTTGGTATATACACGAAAAAAAACAAATTCTTCATACATTTATCACATGATTTTAAAGTGAATTCAATTAGGGGTTCATTCAATTTGGCCGAAGATTAAAAAATAAACATTAACAATAAAAATGTAACGTCATGGCAAAAATTATTTTGGAACAAAATGAAAGTTTTGAGCACTTTCATAGTGAAAAAAGCACCACTACACTTCTAAAGGGCAACGCAAGCTACCGTGCGGGGGACATTGAGTGTAATCTCGAAATCGGTGAGACAATATTGACACCGGCAAATCAGTCACATATTCTTACTAATACCGGATATGATGAATGTATTATCGGTTGTGGACATTGATTTTAGGAGTGATTTATCCGCTTTAAAGTTATCCTCGCAAAAGGCAAAACAAGACCACAGAAAAACCTGTGGTCTTTTGATTTGATGTTGACCACCCTATTAATTTCAATAGTTGCTTTCTTCCTTCTAACTATTTACAGCATTCTCCAATCAAATTTGAGCTGGTTTCATATTAATGAATCAAGGTTTTGGTCGCTAAAGATTTTGGATACAACTTCTGCAGCAACATTATTTGTCACACTTGTAGGGGCGTTGTTAGTCCGCCACCAGTTCGCAATTAGTGTACTTCCCCGCATCAATTATGTGTCAGATATTAAAACCACTCCCCAAACTTTTAAGGCAAACCATTCTTCGGAAGCCTGGCAGGTTGAAATACGTAACACAGGATTGGGGTCAGCAATTATTGACCACATCGATTATTTTCTGGATTTGGAAAATAGCAAAGAAACAAAGCATGATTATACGTTCAATTCTTTGATTACAAAATTGGCTCAAATTGATCTAGTTCGGAACAGTGATTATAGCATATTTAACATGAGCAAGGGGTTTTCATTAGCGCCCAAAGATGAATATGTAGTTTTTGAAATCAAAACCAACCATCTAGCTAAATTTAAGCGTTTAACAATGGTGATATATTTTCAAGGTCAATTAGGAAATAAATATTGCAGAGAAATTTCATTGCTTGCTAAAGCTAATTGAAATATCTGCGAGCGAAAGTTTGAGGTAAAGTCTTAACTTTAATTCAGAAATTGCCAAGAGAAACTAAAAATAAAAAATCCATTTTTACTTATGGACTTTGAAGAAAATTCATTAGATATAGTGAGCCCTGAATATCAAAAGGGATTTAATGAAGGTTATATCCTTGCAACCTACGAGCCTGAAATTGGTAATGCGGTTTCTTTAGCAGAAGGAATGACAGAAAGATTAAGCGGCATGAAAGATGGAATTGAAGAAGCAAATCTTGAAAAAGAAAAAGAGAAATGGCCTACACTACCGTGGATGAGTAAAAATAAAATCATCGAGAAGGACCCTACAAAAGACATTGAAAAAGATAAAGGAGATTTTGAAAAGGAATAAAGTAAATCCTTTTCACTTAAAAATACCGGTTAAGGTCCCTCACATTATGAATGATTCCGCAGGGAGATTTTAATCCAAGTGTGTATTTATATTTTTTCATAAATCTTATAACACTTGATACTTTTTTGCTTTTTTTATAATCACCAGTTTCCGGCGCTCTGTTAACTATAACAAATTTAGCAAATTCCCCTTCTATTGGACTTAATCCAACTATCACCCCAGAAAGAGTGTCAATATCGATACGTAAATATCTTAAGTATAAAACTAAAGTAATGGTCTTATTTGATAGCTTTTGGGCCGGGCTTATATCATTCCTACTTATTGATGAATCTAAGTCATATCCTCCTTCAAACAAAAAGGTAATGGTAGATTGTTCAGGAGACTCGATTCCGGTTGCTTTCCAGGCGAGATCATTCCAAGCTAGGTGCGCAATTATTTTTCCATTTACCCCGGGCTCAAAAAACATGTTTAAATTAACAAGATCGGCTCCAGCGTAAACAAATAAATCAAACGGGCCAGCTAAGGTTGGGTCTGCCTGAGATCGGAGGAAATCTTTTATAGTATAATCTAAAAATCTTTTTTGATCATAAATAGCGTGGTCCGCATATAACAAGTTTTTATCCTTTTGGAAAAATAAATCTAACCCTTCGTCCCTTTTAACACTTATTTTGATATTATTCTCATTCTCAATTTTGAGAAACTGTACCGGTCTCGTTTCTAGTGCATTTCTTTGCCTATTAAAAAATGTTTTATGCCCAACGCAGCACTCGCTTTTTATATCCTTCACAACCTTCAGTGCTACGTGATTATAGCTGGAAAGTTTGTTATCATATATTTTACTTAACGTTATTATCAGCAATTCATCATTTTCAAAATATTTAGCGGACCCGGAAAAACCCTTCCTATTCTCTGCATATAAATCAATACTGCCATTATTCTTAAATCTTTGAAATCTAATCAAGCTTGAAAGAATATTATTTTCTTCATTTAATTCATGTAAAACCCACAACGATTGCTCAAATGATTTTTTGATGAAAGAGTTGGGTGTTTCTGTATTGACATTTGTAACATCAAGCACCCAATCCTCCATAAGTTTTATATGTTTTTCCAATTCATCTAACTCTGCTTTCACTAGCTGTTTGCGATGATCAACACTGTTTATAAAAGCTACTTCTTTTATTTTTTTTAGTTGCCCAATTTTTTCACGAAAAGTTTGAACAAACTTGTCAAAGGCGGGTTGACTTATACTGTGTTTACTAAAGATGGTTCCAGATATACGCCCATAACTTATTCCAAAAATCTCAGAAAGGATTTTTTTATAGCCGGACTTTTTGTCGGCTTGATAATTTATATCCATTGTCATTAATAAGTAGCTCAATAAAATCTCAAAAACTTTAAAATGATCTCCTAATTCAATCATACAAAACTGTTTATTTAATTGAATTTACAAAAATCACAAATACTTCGCGTTAATTCGCGTGAATAAATGAGAATACAAAGACAATATTCCATGCCCTATTTAATAGAAGCGATTTTATTTTTACATCAGCATTAAACGAATTAAAAGTAAGGTGCTGCAGTTCTTTGTATAAACGCCAGATATTTCTTTTGATTGATTTTTTCTGATAATGTCCATTTTTCAGCAGGTGCTGCATCCAGTAAAGTTTGTCGATCCTGAATGTAAAGAGTCAATTGTTCTTTTAGCTCTTGAAAATCTTTCGATGTAATTAGAATATGCTGTAGCGCTTCGATTGATCTTTCGGTACTATCAATATATCCAATCATGCCGAACGTGCCGCATTCTTCATAATATGCTTCCCAGTTTTCTGGAGTCATAGGCGAGATGCTGGTTGGATGCTGAAATTTTTCTGGCTTTTGATTTTCGTCGCTATTCATTGTTTATGCTCCATTGAATGAGGTTTAACATATCATATAACGATGAATTGTCAAGATAATTTAACCGCCATGTCAAACTATACTTAATTAGAAGCATGCATAATTAAGCTATTGAAATTGCGTGGTAACTACGAAACAATATTTATTCAACTTCTTAATTTCAAGACTATGAACAGTAATGAAAGGAAGGATGTTCGGAAAACCGCAAGCGATAATGGCTACCGCCAATCAAGTTCTGACAGCAGGACAATGATTGATAATCATGGTAACAAAATCAAGGAGGTTGGTACAAACCGGACAAACATCAATGGCAATACAGTGTTTGGTTCCACTGCTGCCAAAAATGCAATCAATAACGATTAGTACTGATTGTAAAATTAAGGGCGGTAGCTTCCCTGCCCTAAGCTACTAGAGTGGGCTGCTGGACGCAGCAGTACCATTCATTTTTTAAAATACATTCTTGCCATAGAAATAACGGCAACAACCAACAAAAATACTTTGCTTAATCTTCAAGCAGAGTATCAGATAAGTTTATTAGTGTAACATTTAAAATTAGTCCAATGGAAAATTCGAATTCAAAAATCGAAATAGTAAATGCTATGTCCAGAATTCAGCAAATGATGACTTCTAAAGGCTATGGCAATAACTGTAGCAGCTCAACTTATGGGATAGTCACTCATTATTCCAATAACACAATTCATATTGTAAACCCGTTGCGTTTGAGTGGTACAAACCAATCTCATATTAATGAAGTGGGCGCATCAATACTGATTTGTTCAAACATTGAAACTGAGTTTAATGAATTGAAAAAAGTACGTTCTGAAAATCAAGGACAATAGTTGCCGTCAATTCCAACCTCTAAGCAAAGATTTAAAATCATTTTATGGAACAACAATACCATATCAATTTAGACTCGCCTATCCTCCCTTTTACAAGTGAGCCAATAAATATGGCATGGACAATAAGGGATGCACTGAATGGATTACTTATTCTCGGTGGGATTGGTAGCGGAAAAACTACGGGGCCATCACGTTACATAGCGCTTCAGTATTTAAAAAATAATTTCTCCGGTGTCGTTTTATGCAGCAAGAGAGAAGAAGTGGATATGTGGAAAGAGTATGCCCGTTTGACAAATCGTGAAAACGACCTTTGTATTGTAGAGCCTAACGGCAACGAATACTTCGATATGTTCGGTTACCTCTGTAAAGCTAACAGACCGGCAGGTGTTACCTTAACCGGTAATATCGTTCAGGTTTTAAAAACAGTTATTGAAGGAAGCCAGGAAAGGTCGGGCCGTGCGGGCGATGATTCTTTTTGGGAGGGGGCAATGGATTTATTGATTACAAACTGCATCGAACTTTCCCTGCTCCACACCGGTACCATAACCGCCCAGCAACTCTATAGCCTAGCAATGTCGGCACCACAAAAAGGTATTGTCAGAGAGGATGACAACAGGAAAGACAGCGTTACATTTATATTAAATGATGTGAATAGGCGCTTAAGCCAAAAGGTCGAAGATTTCAAAAAAACATTAACAACGGAACAGAAGGAGTTTTACAAGATTGACCCCGTTGAATTTGAAAAGGCAATCTTCAGTATTGCACCAGAATCAGAAACCGTAAAAGAGGTCTATAACTTTTTTATGGACACTTATTACAACCTAAGCGACAAAACCAGGTCAATCATCCATTTTTTATTTGTGGGCTTTTTGCAATCTTTCCTAAAAGAGCCAGTGAAATCTTTGTTTTGCAGTGGTAAGACAACCTTCACGCCCGACGACTGCCTCACCGGAAACAAAATTATTGTGTTGAACATTCCTACTAAAATTTTCCAGAAGGCAGGCAGGGATGTGCAAACAACGTTCAAGCTGCTGTTCCAGTTAGCTATGGAGCAAAGGGATATAAAAGAAAACGGGCGTATTGCTTTCATATTTGCAGACGAAGCCCAGGAGTTCATTTTACCTACTGATACTGATTTTCAAGCAACCGCTCGTGGCCTTAGAGTGGCTGTCGTATACATTTCTCAAAACCTTCCAAATTTCTATGCCTGCATGGGAGGCTTAAAATCGGAATTCAAAGTCAAAGCCTTTCTAGGGACGTTATCAAGTAAGATATTTAATGCCAATGCCGATATAGATACAAACCGGTATGCGTCCGATCTTATAGGGGAAGCATATATCGTAGACACCAACTGGTCTAAAACAGTTTCAAAGACTTTCTCAAAAACAACATCTGAATCATTCCGGTTGGAAAGGATGGTAAGGCCCGAAGGTTTTGTAAACTTAAAAACTGGTGGCCCACTCAATCAGTTTATCGTTCAGGGTTATTTGCACCGCCAAGGTACAGCCTTCTCCAACGGCACCAACTTCAAACTTGTTTCATTCTCTCAACAATAAATTTCATTATCATTTAAAATCAAATTTTATGAACAAAGTAAAAATGTACTACCGCACTTCGCTACGTAGGGAAAACTTAGCGCTCAACTTTATTTACAACATCTTTCTTTGGGTTTGCTCTTACCCACGCCTGATGTTGGAGGTATTTGTCAGGAAGAATTTTGGGCAGCGTTATTTCAGGATCAGTTCTGCTATAACGGTTGCAGCAATCCTTTACTTCATGCCTAAAATATCGAGTACGCCAAGATGGGTGACAAGCCTTTTTGGGGTTAGCAGGGGAAACCATTATGATGATACATCCGCTCAATTCACCTGGTATTTATTTATCATCCTTTTTGTGATTTTCTCCGTTATCCGCTGGCGTGAGATCGAAAAACTGTCCTCCGGTTTCAATTTCAACAAATTCGCAAAATACAGTGGCGACATTCATTACTGGTTTTCAAAAATCCCTTTCTTCGGACAAACTGACATTCGGCAGGTTGAGACTTTTTGGGAGCCATTATTCTTTTTCCTGATTGGTGGGCTGCTCATT
Source organism: uncultured Ferruginibacter sp. (assembly GCA_964245855.1). Taxonomy (GTDB): domain Bacteria; phylum Bacteroidota; class Bacteroidia; order Chitinophagales; family Chitinophagaceae; genus Ferruginibacter. The sequence continues at coordinate 7,399 of CAXTPJ010000051.1, forward strand.
TTGCTTGGGCAAAAAATCGGCATTGTAATTTTTATTGGCAGCATCATGTATTGTATCAGCTACTGCGCCGCCTATAAAAACGGGGACGACTTCATTGCTGACGCAAACGATGAACGCTTATTGGAGGAAGAATTCCACAATTCGTATGTCAAGAATTTGCCCGGTGAGCAGTGCAGAGGAGTTAGGTTGTATATGGACAGGCCACGTTCAATGGAAGAGGCTGAAAAGGTTGCAGAATACATGCTGAAACCCGAAACAGAAGATGCAGTTTTTCAGTTTTAAGAATCCCCTTAGCTGTGCAAAGGGCAGATGTCTGATGGGTTTTATGTTAACCGGCATTATCAGCTTTTTCAGCACTGCCCTTGCTCTGCAAACGCCGCACTACTTACTGCGCTTTATCGCTTTATAAGCAAATGAAAATATTCCTTTACTCATTAAAAAATCAAATAAGCTTTTGCCATGATCAGGATGATACCAAGCAGTTCACCGGGCCAGGCAAAGGCTTATTTTTCAGATGCACTTTGCAAGTCTGACTACTATATCAATGACCAGGAATTGCAAGGAGTGTTCTGCGGCAAATTGGCTGAACGATTAAATATCTCCGGCGCAGCAACCAAAGAAACTTTCTTCCGGCTCTGTGAAAACAAACACCCTGATGAAGAAAAAACATTCACGCCAAAAACAAGGGATGACAGGATTACAGGCTGGGACATAAATTTCCACTGCCCAAAATCAGTTTCAGTTTTAAGCGTGCTGGCAAAAGACAACCATATCATTGATGCCTTTGAAGCAAGCGTAAAAGAAACAATGGATGATATAGAAGCTGATGCTAAAACAAGGGTAAGAAAAAATGGAAACTATGAGGATAGGCAAACAGGCGAACTGGCGTATGCAAGGTTCACCCATCAAACAGCAAGGCCAGTCGAAGACAAAGACCCCGACCCTCACCTTCACGCTCATTGCTTTGTTTTTAATGCCACATGGGATGAAGAAGAGAAGCAATACAAAGCAGCAAAAGTGAGGGATATAAAAAGGGACATGCCTTATTACCAGGCCATTTTTCAAAAACGCCTGTCTGATAAATTGATTGGGCTTGGCTACCAAATTAAAAAAACAGAAAAGTCTTTTGAAGTAAAAGGCGTGCCGCAAAAAATAATAGATCATTTCAGCAAGCGCACAAACGAGATAGGGCAGTTTGCAAAAGAAAAAGGAATTGCCGACCCTAAAGCTTTGGATGCTTTGGGTGCCCGTACACGTTCAAGGAAACAAAAGGGGCTTACGATGGAAACCTTAAAAGCATCGTGGAAAGCCCAGCTAAAAGAATTAAGCAAGGACTTGGATTTTGATCAATTGGGGCCGCTGCGTTTTGCACGTGAAAAAGAAAAGACTGTTTTAAAAGAAACCGATTGCGTTGATTATGCAGTAGGCCATTGTTTTGAAAGGCAGTCTGTGGTGCATGACCGCCGGGTGGTTGAAAAGGCATACCGTTTTGCTATCGGCCACAAAAGCATTTCAATAGAAAATGTCTCAGAAAGTTTTTACGCTGACGACCGCCTGCTGCTGGTTAATAAAAACGGCAGGAAAATGCTGACGACAAAAGAAGTTTTAGCAGAAGAAAAAAGAATGGTGCAATTAGCCAAGGCTGGCAAAGGCGCTGTTGCCCCTCTTTACAAAGAACCGCCACGGTTATCATTAGATGAACAGCAAGGCGCTGCGATCAGCCATATCCTTACAACAGGCAACAGGCTATCAATTATAAAGGGCGCTGCAGGGACAGGTAAAACCAAGTTGATGCAAGAAGCGGTAAAGCATATTGAAAAAGTAAACAAAAAGATTATCGTTGTTGCCCCCACTGCCCAGGCTTCAAGAGGCGTTTTAAAGGATGAAGGTTTTAAAGATGCGGAAACCGTTGCAAAGTTTTTGCAGGATATAACATTGCAGGAAAAAATAAACAATCAAGTTCTTTGGGTGGATGAAGCTGGGCTGCTTGGAACAAAGGATATGGCCGCCTTGCTAGAAATCGCCACCAAACAAAACGCCCGTATCATATTAGGCGGCGATACAAGTCAGCACAGCAGCGTTGCAAGAGGCGATGCGTTACGCATACTCAATACTGTTGGTAAAATACCGGCGGCAGAAGTCACAAAGATTTACCGGCAGAAAAACGAGGTTTATAAATCCGCTGTTGAAGATTTATCCAAAGGGCATATCCAAAAAGCATTTGAAAAGCTGGATAACTTACAGGCGATAAAAACAGTTGATGCACTCAAGCCTAATGAAAATCTAGTTGAAGATTATTTGGCTGCAATAAAAAAAGGCAAAACCGCTTTGGTGGTATCCCCTACACATGAGCAAGGCGAAGCAGTAAGCAACGCCATCCGTGCCAAACTACAAGAAACTAACAGGCTGGGCAAAAAAGAAACCAATATTAAAAAGCTGTCAAACAGCAACTGGACGGAAGCGCAAAAATCCGACCTCATCATGTACCGCCCTGGGCAGGTTATCCAGTTCAACCAAAACTGCAAAGGCATAAAACGGGGGAGTGTTTTTACTGTTCAGAAAAATGATAACGGTAAAGTCATTTTAGTGGATGAAAAAGGCGGCACAGTTACCATGCCTGATAAAGCAGAAAAGTACCTGGATGTTTATCAAGCCTCGGAACTAAAACTTGCCAAAGGCGATGCTGTGCGTATTACCAAAAATGGTTTTGATGCAAATGATAAACGAATGGACAACGGCTTGTCGCTAACCGTTGCCGCCATTGACAAGAAGGGCAACATTATCCTTGAAAATAGAAAAGGGAAAAACAAGTATGAGGTTTCAAAAGACTTTGGGCATATCACCCATGACTATTGTATTACCTCCCATGCTTCGCAGGGAAAAACAGTGGATGAAGTCTTTATTGCACAGCCCTCTTCTACTTTTACGGCAACCGATATGAAGCAATTCTATGTATCTGTTTCCCGTGGCCGTGAAAAAGTAAATAT
>CAXTPJ010000052.1:0-544 GCA_964245855.1 uncultured Ferruginibacter sp.
AGCACCAGGACAGCAACAAGCCTATGCTGACCCGGAGAGAAATTGAAATTTTGGAACTGATCTCCAAAGGCCTTACCAATGCGGAGATAGGCACACAATTATTTATCAGTACGGCCACCGTTGATACCCACCGCAAAAATCTAATGGCCAAGTTTGATGCAAAGAATGTGGCGTCGCTGGTGAGGATGGCGATTGAGGGAAGCTATATTTGAAGGGGGCAATGGTCAATGGTGAATATTGGAGTAAATTGTAGCAAGTAGGCTCTTGATATGTTTACAATTATCACGCTAAGAAAATAAGAGGCAAAGAAGCAAAGTAAAAAAGCAATTTTTTATATCTGGTGTATAACAAACAAATCAAAATAAGAAGGAAAATATTTATCCATCATAAAACGATGTGAGCAAATCAGGTATCCTCTATCTCCACAAAAACTCTTGCCTTCATTCACCATTCACGATTGACCATTCACCACCTCAATCTGGTTTCTTCGCTGCCGGCGGCCTGCGTTTAAAATGCTTTGGCTTGCCAGTACGGTTGCCGTCAC
>CAXTPJ010000052.1:554-10331 GCA_964245855.1 uncultured Ferruginibacter sp.
TGCTCCTGTGCGCCGGCGCTACAGTGTTGTATTCTGGCGCTTCGCCAAACTGTTCCGGTACTTTTTCTTTTGGAACCGGTTTACCTAACAATTTTTCGATAGACATAAACTTGCGCTGTTCCTTTACGCTTACAAAAGTAATGGCCGTTCCTTCTGCCGCAGCCCTTGCTGTACGGCCAATGCGGTGAACATAGTCTTCACCGTCATGCGGTACGTCATAATTTATTACCAGGCCAATGTTGTCGATATCAATACCACGACTTAAAATATCCGTAGCCACCAACACTTTCACCCGGCCGCTTTTAAAATACATCAACACTTCTTCTCTTTTGTCCTGCTCCAGGTCACTATGAATTTCTTCTACCGCCAGGTTGGTCCTTTTCAGTTCACGGGTCAATTGCTTAACGCTTAATTTGCTGCTGCAAAAAATCAATACCGAGTCGAATGTTTTTTGATGCAGGATATATTTTACCAGCGGAATTTTTTGTGTGTCGTACACCACATAAGCCAACTGCACAATTTTTTCATTCGGCTTGCTGATAGAAATATTGATCTCTGCCGGGTTGTGTAAAATCGTTTTGGCCAGTTGCCTTATTTTTTGCGGCATCGTTGCTGAAAATAACAGGTTCTGCCGTTTAGTTGGCAGGGCATTGATGATCCGCATGATGTCATCATAAAAACCCATGTCAAGCATACGGTCTGCTTCATCCAGCACTAAATATTTTAAGTTTTGAAATTTTACATAACCCATGTTCAAATGAGCGATCATTTTTCCGGGTGTGCAGATCACTACATCGGCTCCGGCACTCAGTGCTTTCTTTTCCTGCACAAAAGCATTGCCATCGCCGCCGCCATATACTGCAATAGAACTTACCGAAGTAAAATAAGAAAGGCCTTCCATGTGCTGTGCAATCTGCACTGCAAGTTCCCTTGTTGGCACAATGATCAAAGCAGTAATGCTATCATGATTAAGCGGCGCTGAAATAATGTTATTGATAAGCGGCAATAAAAAAGCGGCTGTTTTACCGGTTCCTGTCTGCGCAGAAGCAATCACATCTTTGCCGTTTAATACCAGTGGAATTACCTGGTCCTGAACCGGTGTTGCGTTTTCGTATCCCGATGCTTCGATGCCTTCCAGTAAACGGCTGTCGAAGTTAAAGTCAGTGAATTTCAAAATGTACTGCTGATTAAAGTTTTAATTGATGTTGTAACGGCTATAAAAGTAAACATATTTTATGGTAGTTCGTGCTTCCTGTAATAGCAGCCCGTGCAAGTGAGGCAATCGAAGATGCCCAAAGGTATGCAGGTGAAAGGATTGGTATTGTTTTCTTTTACTAAAAGACAACAATAACAGAACAAGTTCGCAAGGATGCCGCCATGGAAAACCACTGCTGGTATCAACATTTTTAATAAAACCATTTTGGTACAGCCTTCAGTAATTCTATTAAGCTTTATCGGCGTCGCACTCTTGTACAGCAAATTTTCATGGCAGCTTTGGCCTGCGGAAAACTGGTTGACAAATATTTTACCATCCACACAATAATAAACGCAATTGAAAGTTATACCGGGTAATCTTTACCCAATCATTACAGGCGCCAGCCTATTTTTAATTTAAAACGATACGTATGAAAACTGTAACAAAAAACCAACCCCCATTTGCAGCAATTGAACAGGTAACCAACAACACCACCAGTTGGCTTGGCCACCGCATGAGAGACAACGAAGAAGTAATGGCCGGACAAACATTTGTAGCGCCTTCGGAAGGCAATTTAGAAGCCATTGAAGTTTTTTCGAGTATTGTAACCAAACCCGGAAAAGTAACCATGACGCTGCACCAATTTGACCCGCAACAAAAAAGCTGGGGACCGGCCATGGGTTCTGCCAGTGTTGACATTACCAACAATACCGCCGGCAACTGGCTGGCATTTAACATTCCCGGATTACGGCTTGATAAAGGAAAAGCATACGGCTTTCAATTGGGCAGCAGCGATACTTACATGGGACTGGGCGAAGCTGCAGGCTCTTACCAAAAACCTCCGTTTGGTGCAGGTCAAGAATGGCAGTTCACTAAAAAGGATAAAAGCGGCAATAGCTTTTCTTATTTCAGCCTGGCTTTTAAAGTTGGCTTAAGGGCATAACAAATCTACTTTTACATACACTCATTTACTTTGCTGGCAGGGTAAATGAGTTTTTATTTTGGGCTATGCTTCACCGTTACTTCAACGCCTGCAGCACATCTTCTTTGCGCCGCCTGCTTATTTCCACTTTGGTATTATCTTTTAAAACAGCATAGCCGTCATGGTCTATGAAAGTGATGAATTTTTTATTTACCAAATGGCTTTTGTGCGTTCGTATAAAATGGTGTGGATTTAATAAGGTATCGTACTCTCCCAATGTTTTTGAAGTAAGGTGCGTTGCCCCGGCTGTAAGTACCCATACCCGGTTTTTATTGTCGCAGGTTAATTGCAGGATGTTACTGCTTTTTAACTGCGGATGATCGGTTGCAAAATACTTTTCTACAGACTTACCATTAAACATATTTAAGCCATTGCCTGTTGCCAGCCAAAGGTTTCCTTTTTGATCGGCACACATATCATTTACGCCGGAGTAAGAAAGGCCATTACCGGTATTGAGGTGTTGAAAAGAAATGTTGGAGGTGGTAGTGTGAGTTGTCTTTTTTACAGGTTGTGCAAACGACACAGCAGGCCAAATTACCGCTGCCGAATAAAAAAACAGCAGGCTTATTATATTGCGAATGGGGCTCATGGTGTCATATAAATATACACCGGGCTATTGAAGCAGGGCTTCGGGCATAAATGACAGACAGGCAACTTATCCAGTGGTATGTACGGTCTATTTAACGGCCAATGCAACTGGTTGCACCAATACATTGCATACTAAACTCAGTGAACCATGGCTTAAAATAAAAAAGGGACCAAGGATAAAAATCCAGTCCCGCTTTAAATTCAATATCCTATGAAAAACCTGCTGCGAATATAATCCGGCAAGTAAATATTTACAGATTTTGATTAGTAAGTGGCAGGTTGTAATTAGCATCTGGGCAAAATGTTGAGCAACTAAAACAAGTCCAATTCGATAAAATGAAAAGGGGCCAGGATAAAAATCCAGCCCCGCTTTAAAATCCAATATCCTATGAAAAACCTGCTGCAATGTACTTAACTGTCAATGATTTAATCAAAGCGATTATTAAGCGGCAATTATAAATTAATGAACGGTTAGAACAGATAGTAAACTAGTGTCATTCTTAATTACCTGCACAACCTTTAACCCAATTTACCAAGTTGATCAATGATTCAGTACTACCGGTATATCAGCTTTGTTGTAAAAAATTTGTTTCCCTTTTTGAATACCTGTATTGACCATTTCATCTGCTCCTGCAGAAGTCCCCCCAATTCTTAACACGGCATCACAATGGCTGATGAGTTGCACTGCAATTGGATGAAAGATCTCATTAAAAATTTCATCGCCGGTTTGTTTTGAACCGGCTGCTTCTATCAACGGTAAAGCAAACCATTCCCCCAATACAGGCATGTGGCCCATGCGGTATAATTCCAGTGCGGTATCGGTCATGGCTTTTACATTGGCAGCAATTAATGCCGGTTGGTCATTGGTTCCGGAACGGTATGGCCCCGCAACCAATATCATCATCGATTTTTTTTTCCATTATTGTATGCTTATTTTTTGTGGTTAAAGGTTGTTTGATTTATTGATTTGATTTTGTACCGGCCTTAAGGAATGCTATTGAACTGCATAGGCAAATATGATTTTGTTATACTTTCCTTTTGGGCAAAGGAAAGTATAACTACCCTTTTACTATAGTCCTTTGTGAGCTTTTCCTTCTGCAATTTAAAATATCAATAAATTAAAAATGAACTTTTTAACCAGGATGAAATATCCTTTTCATTGAATGAACTGCATCCGATATAGTTAAAAATAAAAAAGGGACCAGGATAGAAATCCAGCCCCGCTTTAAATCCAATATCCTTTGAAAAACCTACACTAAAGATATTGCCCGGCAACAAAATATACAGTATTAGATTAGCAAACGGCGTAATTGGATTAGCTAGCGGTAAGCAAAAATAAAAAGAGGTAAATGAACTTGAAAACTGAAAATAAGCTGACTAATACCTTTTAATAATGGGTACCGTCCTTTCAATAAACCGTTCTACATAACGTAGGCTCAGCAAATAACTTTGACCTTAAATACAATATTGATGAAAAAAAACAAACAAAATGAACAGCATGAAACTACCCGGCAAAAGGAGACTTAGCAAAGAATTACTTACAGATATATTGATGCTTTTATTACTGGCAATCGCATTTTTTCTTTTGTCGCTCATCTTTTAAAATCAACTCCGGGATCAGGAAAATACAGTATAGTCATGAAACAAAAAACGATGCCTTTGCATCGTTTTTATTATTACAGGCACTCGCAAATTTATTGAGTCCTTTATTTTTATACAAGACATTAAATGCTTTTATTATTAAAGGGAGCAAAAGGCATGTTGAATTTTTTATAACTATCTATTGCATAATCATTGTCGTTCATTTAACAACTGTTTTTCACGCTCACCTGAATGAAATTCCCGCCGGAATGAATCTTTTGCGCTGGCTTTCGGGCAGGCAAAGAATGCAAAGGCACAAAGTTTATTTATCTTCTTTGCGTTTTTCTTTCCTGGCGCCTTGCGTGATTTTCCTTTAGTAAACAACATTAATTGCATAATGATAAAATCAACATCATTATTTTTCATACTCTTCCTGCGTGACAGGCTGTATCCATTCCACCGGACCGTTTTGATTATTGGTAATGGCTATCTGTATTAATTTTTCTTCTTTGCTTGCGCCATGCCAGTGAGGAATATTTGCGGGGCATTTAATGGTTTCACCTTTACGAATTATCCGTTTGGCACTTCCCTGTTCCTGGTAATAACCTGTTCCTTCGACAATTACTAAAATTTGTCCACCGGCATGCTTGTGCCAGTTGCTTCTTGCGCCGGGTTCAAAAGTAACACAGCCTACTTGTGAAGGATTTGCACTGTCTGCCATTGTCATCGGGTATAGAAATGCAGTGCCGGTAAAATTATTATTGGTAATTTTTTCACCCCTGGGAAATATCAACTCATTGGGCAATGCGAATGGCTTGTATGGTTTATCATCGAACACAGATTGAAGGACTTGCCGGGCAATGGTCCCTTGCCGCACATTAATCTTATGTTCAATGATTGTTACAAGTTCAGATAATTGGGCTAACGTTAAACCATTGTACATACCTACTCCATAATGCGAACGTAATTGTGCCTCTACACCCTGCATTGCTGCCAAAGCACCGATGGTTATAAGTTCTCTTGTTCTCCAATCAAGATTATCCCTGCTGAAAATAGCGCCAAACAAATGTTCTTTTAGAAACACGTCAATAACGGGTGCAAAATCATATACCCCTCCACCAATTTTTTTCCCTGTAAGTTTTGTTTGATTGGCTGTCCCTGTTTGCAGCATGTCTTTATTAACCGGAGCAGGTACATTGCCTTCAATATCTTTGATCCCTTTTTTCTTTCTTTCCTGTAAAACTGCCATCAGGCAATTCAGTGCATTTAAACTGCGGGGAAAACCAGCATAAGCATAGAGCTGTACCAGGATTTCTTTTGCCTCATTGATAGTAATGCCTGCATCTAATCCATCAGCCAAAGCACTTTGAAGTTTGGGAATATTTCCCTGTGCTGTGTATGCTGCAATCAGAACAATACTTTGCTCTTTTAAACTCAATGATCCTGTATCTGTTTTTGCTTGTGCGGTCATCACCTGGTTTGTTAGTATGAACAAACAAAAAAGTATTGTATTCTTTACCATCTTAAAATTTTGAATTGATTAAGGATTGTTATATCTAAAAGCATACAAAGTTTACTTCATGGCACCCCGGTTTCAGTAACCTTTTTTTATTGATTTCAATAATATATTACCATCCTGACCAGGCGATCCTTTTATCATTGTTGTATTGTTAAAAAGCTGAATAAATAACTATGGTACAAGAGTGCGACGCCAATGCAGTTCATAGCATTCCTGAAGCTCAGTACAAAATCAAATGAATAACTCAAACAGCTTTTAGCTGTTCTTATAAATTTTGTTTATAAAATTCATTTAGTTTCTTCATGGCCTGATTAACATACTGCGGTACATAATAGGTTTGAATATGGGTGGCCCCATCAATCAAAAACAACTCTTTGTTTTTGGCATTTATTGCTTTGGGAAATGCGTCATCCGTCATGTATCTGGTATCAGCCTTGCTTCCGGCTATCATCAATAATGGCTGATCAATCAAATCTATATTGGTAGCCGCATCCCATGTCATTAGATCGAGCAGGCTGCTCATGGTGTATAAAAAAGTTGAATTAGGATGAGCATTGGTTCTGTAATAATATACATAACCCTCCCGGTAAAGATCGGTTGAGGTTTTAGCAATCTCTTCATCTGTAATACTTGCCACTCCTGCATAAATGATGTTACCACCTGCCGTTTCTTTAGAGCGGGCATCTGATGCTTTTTTCAATCGCTCCTGGATAGTGTTTAATTGGGTGTTCTGAAAACCATTGCGCCTTACCTCTCCCGAATTAAACATGCTCAAAGTTGCAACTGCCTTGAATCTTTTATCCGATTGTGCTGCTTTTAAAGTATATCCTCCACCACCGCAAATACCAAGTACCCCCAAACGGGCGGTATCAACTCCTTTGTATTGTGCAATAAAATCTGCCATTCCATGAATATCTTCTACCCGGTAAACCGGTTTATCTGTATGGCGGGGCTCTCCGCCGCTGGCCCCCTGGTAGGCGGCATCTGCAGCAATACTGATATAACCTGACTCCGCAAGATGCTGAGCGTACAACCCTGCTGTTTGTTCTTTAACTCCACCGTTGGGATGAGCAACCACCACAGCCGCATAACTTTTCGCAGCATCAAAATTGGCTGGTGTATAAACGTTGGCAGCGATAGTAATGCCGTTTAGTTTATAAGTAACTGGATGGATATTTACCCTGTCCGGTATATTCTCCGTTATTGCCCCTTCGTAAACAAGGCCAAACATATTATCCTGTTTACTTTGTGCTGAAGAAATCATTGCTGACACCATAACTACATTTATTAATAAATATTCTTTGATTAAAATTTTAATTGTCTTCATTATTAATTGAGTTTTTTTTCTTTTATCCAGTTAAAAATTAGTGCTGCTATTTCTTTACTGTTTAAATCTGACATCAGGAAATGCGTATTTCCTTTAATGCCGATTTCGGGTAAATGAATCACTGTAACATCGCCACCGTGTGCATTTACAACACTTGCCCATTGCCTGGCCGTTGCCAGCACACTACGCCAAAAATTAAGCGAAGCTGCGGCAGTTTCTTCCTTTGGTATGTAATCTCCAAAATAGACTATAATAGGAATTTTCGTGAGCTTCATAAATTCAATCAGCGGTACACCTCTTCCGCCCCTGTTACCTTCCGGCACTTCGCCTTCGGGAAAAGTAAATCCACCCGGCTCAATGGCTACAATTGCTTTTACATGTTCATTTTTAATAGCCGTTTTCCAGCCGGGCGAACCACCTGCAGAATGAGTAAAAAGGATACCATCGCCAGACTGATCGAATACAGCAGACATTGCATTTACTATTGTTGCTTCATCAACACTGCCTGTATTGGGCGTCATCATCCGATAAAAATGATCAAGTGATATGGAGTCTTTTGGAAATTGTACGCCCTTATTAAAATCCGGGTACAACCCGATACGGAATTGTGTAAACCAGGTTTGGTCATCGGGAGTTGCGGTAATTTGTCCGGGCTTTGTGGTTTGCCCTGCATCTCCCCGGCCTGGCTGATCAACGAGGTAAGTCTTATACCCTTTACGTAAAAACATATTTGCAAAACCTTCTCTGCCATCAGCAGTTGTTTGCCAACTCCGGCGTGACTGACCATAACCATGAAGGAAAACGATGGCGTTTTGCTTTGCCTTTGCTGGAATCTGGTAAAATACATCAGCATGGTCGCCATGCCTTGTTTGCCCGCCCTGTTGCACATTCCAGGCCTTTGTTGAATCAAATACACCATCACTTTTAATGACTGTTCCTCCCGCTGAAAACGAACCCTGTTGCTGTATTATAATTGGATTATTGCGGGTAGATTCTTTACTATTACTACAGGCAGTAACAAACAGGCACAACAGCATTACAATTAGCGCCAGATTGAAATTCTTCATGCACAAAATTTTATTGTTTGGTATTCATTTTAACTTGTCTCATTAGTTTGGAAAAAGTCAATGATCCCATTTTCCAGGTTCCGTTTTCTTTTACATACACTTCGGTTACCATAAATGGATTGGTTACGATATTTCCGCCAACTACTGCTTGCAGGTCAATGTCGTTTAACAGGATGGCTGTATTTCCAAATATGTTGACTATTACAGAATAAACTTCAGCTTTTTTATACCATATACCGCCACCCTTAATTGTTGTGAGTTCTGTTTCTTTGCCCCAACTGCCACCCATGTGAACAAACATCGATTTGTCATCAAACAATATTTTTAATGAGTCTACATTTTTTTCAGCCATCCAGTCCCATTTCTGTTTTGACAGGTTAATGACGGCCTGTTGTTCAGGTGAATTGTTGGCAGCGGTTTTAATTGTTTCCGTTGGAGGCTTTTGTGCATATGAAATAATGCTACTTGCTGCAAGCACCAATAACCCAAGAATTTTCGATGTCATGTTTTTAATGTTTATCATTTAGAATCAATTTTACGATGATTAACTATACAACCCCTTTTCGCCACAGGCATTGACCATTACAGCATCCTGTGGCCGGAGAAAAGGTACTCCAACAGCAGTATTTTTCATTTTTTACATCATTGTTATACAAAGGTGGCAGCAAAAAACCCATTGGTTTACAGATAAATTACGGTTTGTTCTACCAATATTACAGGTTTGGCCTGTTGCTCGCATTGGGAGATACATAATACTGTAGTTTTGAACAACAAAAGAAAACACAATGGAACAGCTACGAAGATTTGAAACCATTAGTGAATACAACAGTTTTAATAGAAACGAAACGTTGCATCCGCAAATAAGTGTGGTAGACCTTTCAAAAGCTGCACCAAGATCCGGATCAAAAATGTATTTCGGCTTTTATACCATCTTCTTAAAAGATCTTGTATGCGGCGATTTGGTTTATGGCAGGCATACGTATGATTACCAGGAAGGTACACTGGTTTTTATTGCTCCCGGGCAAGTGGCAGGACTAAACAGCAATGGATCAACATACCAGCCCAAAGGGTATGCACTGGTGCTTCATCCGGATTTAATACATGGCACTTCTTTGGGAAGACGGATACAGGAGTATGGATTTTTTGGTTACCAGTCAAACGAGGCCCTTCATTTATCAGAGCGTGAAAGAAAAATTGTATTGGACTGCTTTTCCAAAATTGAATATGAATTACAAAACAATATTGACAAACATAGTAAAAAGTTGATTGTAGCTAACATTGAACTGTTCCTTGATTACTGTACCCGGTTTTACGACCGTCAATTTATTACCCGTGATACGGTTCACAAAGGAATTTTAGAAAAATTTGAAAACTTACTAAAAGCTTATTACGAGTCTGATAAACCGGAAAGTCTTGGTCTGCCCAATGTGGCATGGTGTGCTGTGGAATTAAATTTATCAGCCAATTATTTTGGTGACCTCATTAAAAAAGAAACAGGCAAAACAGCCCAGGAATACA
>CAXTPJ010000053.1:0-10180 GCA_964245855.1 uncultured Ferruginibacter sp.
GGCCAACCTCATTCAATCAGTCATTACATTACTCTTCTTATCCAGCGAAATTGCACAGGTACGTTTTGAATTTGATACCAGGCTATGGAAGCAGATGATGATCTATGCATTGCCGTTAGTGGTTGCCGGCATGGGCGGTATGATCAATGAAACATTCGACCGGTTGATGCTGCGCTGGTGGTTGCCGGGCACTGCAGATTTCAAAGATTCGCAGGTGGGTATTTACAATGCCTGTTATAAATTATCCATCCTCATTACGTTGTTTATACAGGCCTTTCGCATGGGCGCCGAACCATTCTTTTTTAAGCAGGCAGAAGGCGGCAACCCACAAAAAATTTATGCCCGGGTAATGAAATTTTTTGTGATCGTTATCACCATTATGTTTTTAGCGGTAAGCTTATTTATGCCGGTGTGGAAGCATTTTATCGGCCCTAAATATTGGGGCGGATTATCTGTTGTGCCGATCTTATTATTGGCTAACATGTTCCTGGGCATTTATTACAACCTGAGCGTTTGGTACAAGCTCGGCAACAAAACCATGGCAGGCGCCTGGATCACTGTGATTGGTGCGGCAGTAACCATCATCATCAATTTTCTCTTTATTAAAAGCTTCAGCTACATGGCCTGTGCCTGGGCAACCTTCTTCTGTTACGGCACTATGATGGTGGTTTCATTTGTGTGGGGACAAAAGGAATACCGCATCCCTTATGCCTGGAAAAAACTGGTTGCTTATTTAGTGATCGTTGTGTTGCTATTCTTTGCTCACAAAGGCATCAGCAGCATCTGGCCGAACAAGCTTTTTGTGCTGACTATTGGTGCTATTTTAACCGGCTGTTATTTATGGTTTGTGGGCAATGTTGAAAAAAAGGAATTGCCACAATTACCATTTGTCGGAAAGTATTTCAAATAAAATTTTATATACTATACGATTGAAAAATGAAGACCATGAAAAAATTATTACCGGCTTTACTGTTTCTTTCAATTACGATGACTGTTGCTGCGCAGACCCAAAAATTCATCAGCACCAAAGGCACCGAAGTAATTGGAGTGGATGGCAAACCATTTTTAATGAAAGGTACCAATCTTGGCAACTGGCTGGTGCCGGAAGGTTATATGTTCAAGTTCGATCATTGCCCTTCTCCCCGTTTGATAGATGGCATGCTGAATGAGTTGATCGGCCCGGAAGAAACAAAACTATTCTGGAAAAAATACCTGGAGAATTACATCACCAAAGAAGATATTCATTACCTGCGAACATTGGGCATGAATTCTATCCGCATCCCTTTTCATTATAAACTTTTTACGGATGAAGCATACATGGGCAAGCATGGAGCTGCCAATGGATTTGCCATTATGGATAAAGTGATCAATTGGTGTAAACAGGAAAATTTGTATGTGATACTGGATATGCACTGTGCGCCCGGCGGACAAACGGGCGATAACATTGATGATAGCTGGGGTACGCCATTTTTATTTGAAAATGCAAGTAACCAGCAACAGACAATCGCCATCTGGAAGATGATCGCTGCACATTATAAAGATGAACCAACCGTAATGGGCTATGATCTGTTGAATGAACCCATTGCTACTTATTTTGATAAAGAGCGCTATAACAAATACCTGGAGCCATTGTATAAAAAAATTACCGCAGCCATCCGTTCGGTTGATGGAAACCATTTGATGTTTTACGGTGGCGCTCAATGGGACAGCAACTTTAAAATATTTGGTGAGCCATACGATAAAAAAGCAGTGTACACTTTTCATAAATACTGGACGCCAACCACGCAGGAGGTGATACAGGAATACATTGATTTCAGTAATAAATACCAGGTGCCAATTTATTGTGGCGAAACAGGTGAGAACACCGGTGAATGGATAACTGAATTTACCAAATTACTCAATCAGCAAAAAATTGGCTGGCATTACTGGCCATATAAAAAGATGGAAAACGCCAGGGGCATCATGAGTTTTACCATGCCCGAAAATTTTAAAGCAGTAATACAGTTTGCAGATACCGCCAGAAATAATTTTGAACTGATCCGCAAAGCGAAGCCTGTTGATGAAGCAAAGATAAAAGCAGCATTGGATGGGTTTTTAAATAATTGCCTGTTTAAAAACTGTACTGCAAACAAAGGATATATTGAGGCATTGGGTTTGGGTAGCCAACCGGCAGATAAGAAGAAATAAATATTCTTTTGTATTGAGTTTGCAGGTTAAATCTTTATTTAAATTGGTTAATGTCTATTTACTTTTTTTTAATAAAAAAAGTAATAAAAAAATCAAGGCTGCAAATAAAAAGGCTGAAATTTTACACATCAGCCTAAAATCAAGGAACTCGCCGAAAGAGTAAAATAATTGAAGAAAATGCCGGCTCAAACAGCCTTGATTTTTTAACGGCTGATGTGTAAAATTTCTAGCACTTTTTATTCGAGGCCATAACCATATTATAGTTATGCCTTAAAAACTATTTTTTCAAAATTATTTTATGTCAATAACAAAAGAATCTGAATTAACCGGGATGAAAATGGCCAGTGAAGCCGTTGCTGTTACGTTGAGGGAAATGACCAACTACGCTAAACCGGGTATGTCTACAAAAGAACTGGACAACTACGGAGCAAAAATTTTGACAGGCTTTGGCGCAAAATCAGCACCCAATTTAGCGTATGGTTTTCCAGGCTTTACCTGCATCAGCATAAACAATGAATTTTGCCATGGCATTCCATCTGATCATAAAATTTTAAAAGAGGGAGACTTGATTAACATTGATGTATCGGCAGAACTGGATGGTTTTTGGTCAGACAATGGCAATTCTTTTGTGCTGGGCAACGACATCAATCAATATCAACAATTGATCAATGCATCCAAACAGATTTTGCATAAAGCGATCTACAATATTAAAGGCGGCGTTCGTATTTCAGATATTGGACATTTAATTGAAACAGAAGCTAAGAAAAAAGGCTATAAAGTCATTAAAGATCTGACAGGCCACGGCATCGGCAGAAGCCTGCATGAAGAACCAAGTGAAATTGCCAATTACCGGCACCGGTATAACCAGACAAGATTTAGAAAAAATTCAGTTGTTGCTGTTGAAACGTTTATCTCCACCACATCAACCTATACAGAAACGTTGAGTGATGGCTGGACAATGGTTGGCAACAAAGGCGGCTTTATTGCGCAACATGAACATACCATTGTAGTAACAGACGGGCAGCCGATCATTTTAACGGAAATGAATGGCGTGTGGAATTAAAAAAAGCCTGATTAAAGAATATCACGCAAAGGCGCCAAAAAGCAAAGGCGTAAAGAAGAGCAATAAAACTTTGTGTCTTCGCCTCATTGCATATTCTTTGCCCACCTAAAACAATTCTTTCAGTCGGACGTGAAGAAAGTGCTAAACGATATGCGATCTATAATGAACAATTTTGGGGCGTCTTTACTTCCTTTGCTTCTTTGCCTGCCCGAATGAATTCGTTCAGGCGGGCGTGAAAAAATATTACTGACCTTCATCTTCTTCCACAAATACTTCATGCCCAGTTCCCTCTTTAAACTCAACATCAGGCACTTCTTTCCCGCCAATTAAATCTGCTACCAAAGAAGTCCAGCCCGTCTGGTGACTGGCACCTAAACCGGCGCCGGTATCGCCATGAAAATATTCGTAAAACAACATCAGGTCTTCATTACCCGGGCGGTTGTAAAACCAGTTATAATTACCATACGATTTACGGCTTCCTTTACTATCTTTTTCAAACAGGCTGATTACCCTCTTGGTTAGTACATCTGCAACTTCCACAAGGTTCAACATATTGCCGGACCCTACCGGGCATTCTACTTTTAAGGTATCGCCATAAAACTCCCCATACTTTCTTACCGAGCGTATGATCAAATAATTGATCGGCATCCACACCGGTCCACGCCAGTTGCTGTTGCCGCCAAATAAATTACTGGTAGAATCGCCGGGGTCATAACCGATGGTGTACACTTCTCCATCAATCGTTGCTGAATAAGGATTGGCCTTATGATATTTCGACAATGCCCTGATACCACCATCCGACAAAAACTCTTCTTCATGCAGCATGCGCTGCAATAAAAATATCAATCTATCTTTTGGCACCAGCGATATCAGCACCTGCTCCTTTTTACCACGTTCTTCATTTGGCCAAAAGCGGTCGTTCTTTTTACGGTAATTTTCAAACCATTCAATGCGTTTGGTAAAATCCGGCACTTTATCAAATAATTCTTTGCTGATGGTACTTACCGCAAACAAACTGGTTAATCCTACAATGCTCTGTATCTTCAAAGGCAACGGGTCTGATCCTTCCACGCACAGCGTATCATAAAAAAACTTGTCTTCATCATTCCACATCGTATGCCCGTTCAATGCTTCTGCGATCAACACAAAGTGTTCAAAAAACTTGGTGGCAGAATCTTCAAAGGCAATATCATAGCGGGAAATTTCCAAGGCCATGTCCATCATATCCAGTGCATACATGCCCATCCAACTAGTACCATCGGCCTGCTCCAACTGGGTGCCTTCGGTAAAGTGATGGCTGCGGTTGAATACACCGATATTATCCAACCCCAAAAATCCGCCTTCAAAAATGTTGTTACCGCTGGTATCTTTTCTATTGATCCACCAGGTAAAATTGATGAGCAATTTTTGGAATACCCGTTTCAAAAAAAGTATATCGCCTTCGCCGTATGTTTCTTTTTCAATACGATAAATCTCCATGGCAGCCCATGCCTGCACCGGCGGGTTTACATCACTGAAATTCCATTCATACGCAGGCAACTGTCCGTCTGGTTTCATGTACCACTCCCGCATGATCAACTGCAACTGGTGCTTGGCAAAAACCACATCTACCATCGCCAACGAAATACAATGAAAAGCCAGGTCCCATGCGGCATACCAGGGATACTCCCATTTATCCGGCATGGCAATAATATCCTGGTTTTTCAGGTGCGTCCAGTCATTGTTGCGGCCATGCCTTTTACCATCGTTGGCAGGTGTAATGCCATCGCTGGTATTAAGCCAGCGCTCCACATCAAAATGATAATATTGCTTACTCCAAAGCAGCCCTGCCAGTGCTTTGCGCTGTATGTTCCTATGATCAGCAGAAATATCAGATGGTAAAATCGCATTGTAAAAATCATCCGCTTCCTGCTTGCGTACATCAAATATTTTTTCAAACCCGGTAGTAAATGGTTTGTCATCTGCCCGGTTGGTAAGGCGGCAATAAACCACTTTTGTTTCACCGGCTTTTAAATTCATTTCATACACCGGCGAAAATTTGGTGCCATCTTTTTTCGCCCTGAGTTTTGTTCGGTTGGTACCGCTGATGATCGCATCATGAAAAGCTTCTTTTGTATAAATGCCGGAATCAACGCCATTTACTTTTGCCAGGTTGGTTTCATTTTCTGTAAACAACCTGTCAGTGGGTGTTTGAAAATAAAAGTAGTAACTGCCCAGCCGGTTATGCTTTACACAGACCGAATTTTTATCCTGGTATTTAATGGAAGGCCTGGGTTCATCCGGCGTAAACACCCAGCGGTTGTAAAACCATAAGGTGGGCAACAACGTAATGGGCGCATCTTTCGCACTTCGGTTGGTAATTGAAATCTTGATGTAAATATCTTCCGGGTTCTGTTTGGCGTAATTCACTTTTACATCAAAGTACTCATCATTTTTAAACACGCCGGTATCCAGAATTTCATACTCCGGTTCTAACTTACTCCTGCTGCGGTTGGTATTAATGAGGTCTTCGTACGGAAATTCATTCTGTGGATACTTGTACAAATATTCCATGTAGTAATGTGTTGGAATATTATCCTGGTAGTAGTATAACTCTTTTACATCTTCGCCATGGTTGCCATCGTAATTACCTACACCAAACAACCGCTCCTTTAAAATACGGTCTTTGCCATTCCACAATGCAATGGCAAAACACAGGTTTTGAAAATAATCGGAGATGCCTGCAAGCCCATCTTCGCCCCAGCGGTATGCCCTGAAGTGTGCCTGGTGAAAAGGTAAATAACCCCATGCGTCCCCGTCAGGGCCATAATCTTCCCTCACCGTTCCCCACTGCCTTTCACTGAGGTAAGGTCCCCACTGCTCTAATGGTACTGCTTTTTTATTATTGACTTTTAAGCGCTGGTGTTCTGCTGTCATACAAAATTTTTAAAAAGACTGTTGCCTATACTAAATAAAATGCGGCAACAACTTTTGTTCATGACAAACAATCGTTGCAAATAGCTATTTATAAAAATAGACAAATTAAAAGGAGTATAACACGCATTTTCAAATATTATTGCGGGATATATGATCCATAACATTTACCCTTATGACTGTACCAGAAAATAAAAATTGGCTGTCGTCGTTGTTTTGATATCAATGATTTGAGTTAACTTCATAACACACCTCAATGTTAAAATATGAAAACTCTCTCTGAAACCTGGTTTACGGAAGGCTACATCGATTTTGAATTGAAAAAATATACCCTGCTGGCTTACCTGCAAGAGATCAGCAACGGCTTCCGGGAAAACAAATTGTATCCGCAGTTAACAGACATTATTTTTCATTACAATAATATCATTGCTTTCAGGGACAATAAAAAATTCCTGCAGGATCATTTTCCCAAACGCCTTACCGGCATACAGGTGGAGAAATTATCGTTGTTTTATGAGCAGATGATTGAAGACACCGAACTGATGAAAGAGCTGGAAGGGATTATACATTATGCAAGCGGCAAAATGCAGAAGACCATTAAGGATGGTACAGAAATATATGAGTTTGTTGAAGAAAAGATCAATATACTTCCGGTGGGTTTGGTGCCACTGGATACTACAGAGGGATATTTCTTTTTAATAAACGGCAGACAAAACGATACGCATGTGTACCAGTACCGCCTGACCATTTTTGAAAAACATGATGAAAAATACCGTGGTATCAGAACGGATTATATTGACCGCTGGACCCGGAGTATTTCATCTACTTACGAACAGATAAAAGGAGAATTGATAAGGAAAAAAACCGGGCTTCCTAACCCTGCCGTGTATGCGATTGAAACATCGCTGAACTTTCCGGTGGAAGAAACTTTGTTACCGGTTGCAAAAAGATACCTGGTTAAATTTATTTCTGCTGCAGCCTAAAAAAGTAGACAGTTTTTTTGTTGACCAGCAGTTGTAATTCCTTTCAACTGCATTGGCGACGCTCCGTTCAAATTCAGTACTGGTGGCATCTTCAGCCTTACAATAAAGTTACTTCAATCTTGCTAACAAATCAATTGCCACTGCCCCTAGGAAAACCCACCCTGTACTATTTATTGTAACCTTCATTTGTTACAAAATGAATACTACAGGATGGGGTGAGAAATGTTAACGCTTCTACTCGTCATGGCAATAGATCGATTTGCAATCTGTCAAAAAGGATTATAACTTGGCTAAAGTTACCCTTGGCATGATGGTGAAAGACTTAGAGTAGCTTTTTTTGCCGGCTGATAAGTTGAAATCCAACTCCTGGTTTTCTCTTTTTTCAATTTTCAAAGTCTGTTCTTTGTCTGAATTAAAAGTAGCTGAATACAGTTCACCTTCTGTTTTGTCGTTTACAGCAAAAGACACAAATTTGTTAGCGCCAGATTTTACTGCAACTTTAAAGTACAGGTAGTTTTCGTCTTCGCCCAGGTAATTAACGATCAACGGCTCTGCTGTTGGCTCATCAATAACTGCTGATGTAGGGTTAGTAACGGTGGTTGTGGTTGTACCTGCAAAGCTGGTAGCGGCAAATAACACGATCGATGAAAGCGTTAATGCGATGTTTTTGATGTTTGTCATTGTTTTTTATTTTAATTGTTATAAAATACTTTGTTGTTTGCTGCATGGGCGTAGGATTACTCTTACCGCACAAAGCATTTTTTTAAAGTGCAAACGTTAAATTGATAATGGCAGGCTTCGTAGTTAGCTCTTTCTTTGAAGAGTGTTTTAAAAGTGGTAATAACATCGTGTTGTTATCATCGTCTCCACTTTTGCCTTTTGTATTAATCTTCTTTGTTACCGTAGGATTAATTCAGATTGATAACGCAAAGATAGTTGCGTTATTTTTACAGGATTAGTCAACTTTAAAGGCATTTCTTTACTGTAAAAAAATAGATTTTAACGTAAAACCCTTGCTACTAAAAGGTTTTAGCAAAAATCTTTAATGATGCCCAACTGATTTTTTTCTTTCCATGGTCATGTTATCTTAACAGTTCCCCGTACTAAATAATTTCTTTTTAACAGTTAAATACCTTGCGGATAGGTTTAAAAATTGCCAAGTGTAACTAACATTGTAAAAAAATACGCATGAAATCGATACTTTTTTCCTGTATGTGCTTTATTGTTATGAGTAGCTCCTTCGCACAGCAGGTTTCGCCACTGGCTTACTTTTCAGAAGAATGGAATGACGGGGAGTTTGAACAGTGCAATACGGCAAAAGATGATAAATTGATGAGTGCAAAAGAAAAAGAAGTAGTGTACATCATCAACCTGGTAAGGTCTTACCCGGAATTATTTGCCACCACTGTTGTTTCTCAATATCCTGCTTTACTAAAAAGAACAGATTTACTTAACAACAAGCAATACTACCAAACGCTCATGGCTACCCTAAAAACAATGGAGCAGCAAACATTGGTATTTGCCGATAAATCCTGTTATGCCAGTGCCAATTGCCATGCACAAAAATCCGGCGCCTCCGGTTATGTTGGCCACGATAGAAAGGGAGATTGTAAAAATATGCAACACTTTATGGGTGAGTGTTGCGACTATGGCCACAGCGAACCGGTTGATATTGTACTGGCACTATTATTAGATGAAGGCGTTCCCTCATTAGGCCACCGAAAAATTATACTCGGCGGCGATTTTGAAAGCATTGGTGTAAGCATCAGGCCGCATAAGAAATACCGGTACAATGCAGTGATTGATTTTTATTGAATCGGTCAATGGAATTGTGAATCAATGTTGTTTAAAGAAATTCATGCAAAGACGCCAAGAAAGAAAAAACGCAAAGTAGAACAATAAAACTTTGCGTCTTCGCTTCTTTGCATTCTTGCGTGAAAAAAAGTTGTTAAGTAAACGACATTGAATCGTAAATGGTGAATGGGCTGCTTACTATGGGCTATAAAACCATTGACTATGGACTTCCTGTAAATCTCTTTGCAATAGCCGCATTTCCTAACCATGGACTATCAACTATGAACCATCACCATCCACTCATTCCTACATATTCCTCCGATACTGCCCACCCACTGCATACAATGCATTCGTGATCTGCCCAAGCGAACAGTACTTCACCGTTTCCATCAACTCTTCAAACAGGTTACCATTCGCCACCGCAACAGCCTGTAATTTTTTCAACCGTGTTGCTGATTCTGTTGCGTTTCTTGCATGAAATGCCTGCAACGTTGTTATCTGGAATTCCTTTTCTTCTGTTGTACTCCTGATCACTTCCGTTGGTAAAATCGTTGGTGATCCATTCTTATTTAAAAAAGTATTTACTCCAACGATCGGGTATTCACCTGTATGCTTCAACGTTTCATAATACAGGCTTTCTTCCTGTATCTTGTTGCGCTGGTACATTCTTTCCATTGCACCCAGTACACCGCCACGATCAGTGATGCGGTTAAATTCATCGAGCACCGCTGCCTCAACCAGGTCGGTTAATTCTTCAATTAAAAAAGCGCCCTGGTTGGGGTTTTCATTTTTTGCTGTTCCCAACTCCCGGTTAATGATCAACTGTATGGCCATTGCCCTGCGAACACTTTCCTCTGTAGGAGTTGTAATCGCTTCATCATACGCATTGGTATGAAGGCTGTTACAATTATCGTAAATGGCATACAAAGCCTGCAGCGTTGTCCTGATATCATTGAAATCAATTTCCTGCGCATGCAATGAGCGGCCGGATGTCTGGATATGATATTTCAATTTCTGACTGCGATCATTGCCCCTATATTTATACTTCATGGCTTTGGCCCAAATCTTCCTGGCAACACGGCCGATCACACTGTATTCAGGATCCATGCCATTGCTGAAAAAGAAAGAAAGGTTGGGTGCAAAATCATCGATGTTCATGCCACGGCTCAGGTAATACTCAACATAAGTAAAACCATTGGCCAATGTGAAAGCCAACGGGGTAATAGGATTCGCGCCCGCC
>CAXTPJ010000054.1:0-10148 GCA_964245855.1 uncultured Ferruginibacter sp.
AAAGCATTAAGTTGTTCAGGTGCCAATTGGCCTAATGCTCTCCAGGCTCCTTTAAACTCGTCTATTTCAGAGATGAGAGCTAAAATATCCTGCGTTATATGAAGCGAGTTTATATTCATATCCATAATTTTACCCATAAATACCCATAAGTCAAGCAATATCCATAAAATTACCCATAAATATCCATAAATAACGTGGCGATTATAGATAACCTTGAAAAAGAAAGTGATTTGGCAAACCCATTTGCGGAGTTAACTGCCCCTGATTCAGGGTTATTAATATCTCCTAGGGCAGCTAAAGCATACCAAAACAAAACAACTTTTTATTGCCCAGATTCAGAGTGCATAGACCCTGAACGAATTCTTTTCTTAAAATCATCGCCTAGAGATAGGCCATTCTTCTGCCACCGTCAAAGCTATCAACATGACTTTGCCCCTGAGACTTTGTTACATAAATCTGCAGTCCGTTGGTTTATCGGTAAGGCATCATTTGAAATTCCAGAACATGAGCCACTTTTAGTTAAGCGGGTTGATCTCGACGTGCTAAAAACTGTTACCGAGTTCCGCAAACTTCCCCGACACATACCTGATGTAAAATTGATAACGACTGATGCATTCGAATTTGCTGTCGAAATATTTGTGACTAATGATGTGAAGGAGGAAAAGAAAAAAATTATATCCCAGTTTGGTTTACCAACCTTGCGAATTGATTTGTCTGACTTTTACAAAAAAAAAAAGAAAAAATGCAAAACCGATTTAGATTTTGTAAAGGAAAAACTGGAGGTTTTAATGACAGACAATGCAAGAAAAAAATGGGTTCATACGTCAGTCGCCACAGCTAAACAATTAGGAGATAATGAAGGCTGCTTATCTATTGCACTTCTATATTCAATAGGAAAATTCTTTAGCAGTTTTTAAAATGCTAAGTAATAAATCGTACGCCTTTTTCAAAGAACAGGCGAAGGCTTATAAAAATCTTAACAGGTGAAATAAAAAAAATTAGGCTAACTTTAGGAGACTAACCACGTTTTATGAGTTCTAATATTTCAAGAAAAGCCATTTTAATAAATGCGCCTTCATCAGGCAAAAGGCTACTACCGGGTTCGATCTCTGATGTAAATAATTATAAAAATTTTCTGTTATCGAACAGAGGAGGGGCATGGGACGAGCCACAAATTAAAGTTCTTAATAACCCCTCGAAGCAACAGGTTCTCGACCTAGTACATTCTACGGAAGTTCATTACAACTCCATATATTTTTCCGGGCATGGCGGAACAACTCCAATGAATGAAAGATTCATAGAATTACAGGATGGTTTTATTTGTGACCAGCAATTGAAAAACTTCAGCCATGGGCAGATGATAACAATTGATGCTTGTGGAAATTATGTTAGCCCATCTATTTCCGGGCTTATCGATTTCGGGCCCAGGTTTGTGAATGCTTCCGGAAAAAATGAGGCAAAAGAGCGCTTTGATTATCATATCGCAAATTCTCTACCAGGCAAAATTATTGTACATGGCGCCCAACTTGGGCAGCCTGCAATCGACAGTGCCAATGGCGGTTATTTTACCAAGGCACTATTGAATATTGCACTAAACATGAAATCCACTGAAAATTATTGGCCGGTTTCAATCGCTGAAGTCATTAGGTATATACCGGGTTATTTAAAGGCAAGAAAAAATAATCAGATCCCTTCCATTTATTCAACAGGAAATTTAAATGTTCCTTTTGTATTTGCATTTCCCAAAACTCTTAATGAAATAAAACAAAGAGTTTCCCCTCCGGCTTATAGTAAAGTGAATAACTCAAATGCAGGGTGGGCATTTTTAAGTTTAGCTGCTTTGACACTAATAGTAGCTAATATTAAATGAGAAACTCAATAATGCATTCTAAATGTAAGACAACCGGTGATTTGTAACTTGAAATTACTCATCCAAATAGTGACTTTAAATTTATACAGGATTAGTGGTTTTGGTATTGTAGTCACCAAGAATATACGAAGGCAAGCTTTTCAAATAAATTCTCTTTAGTTTGAAAATTCAAATGTCAAAGTATTTCGTTTATTGCGTCTATAGAACATTTTTCATCATCGCTTGCCGAGTGCTATAGCTAAACTGCCACGAAAAAGGATAAATTCTCAGTAATTATTTTTATTTTCAATACTGCTTTGGATTAGATGGCCGAAAGAAAAACGCTTTCTTCTCTTTTACCAATACCCGAGCCTTGAGTGAGGTCTCGAACTGTTTCTCCAATAACTGAAACATGCTGAATGGAAACGAAAAGACTTATAAAGATTTCTGGCAATAAAATTTTTTTGACACCGGAACTTTATTTAAATCTTGCACAAACAAGTCTGGTTGGCACACATCTTACATTTAGGGCTATACAAGACATTTACCTGGAAGTAGAAGTGTTAAGGTATGATAGCGCAACAAGCAATATAAGCCTGAATGTTATTGACTATAATCCAACCCATACTGAGAAATTTAAAGACCAAACAGCAAAGGGTAAAGTTGCTTACATCTATTTTACTCCGCTAAAATGGCAACATATCGAAAAACATCTTTCCAGTTATACAAAAACAACGTTGCTGAAAACTAAGATTGTAGTTGATGATACTATACCTGCCCAGAAATATGAAGGTATAGAATCGCCTTGGGGAAAATTGAAAGAAAAGGGTGGGCAGCATACCGGGTATTCAACTCCATACTCTGGCAAATTTGAGCACGAGTTCCCTAATACTAAAGAGCGAACACCATTTATAGAAAAACTTATCGAGGAAGCTAAGATTCATTTTGAAGATGCAGACTTTAATCCAGGATTTGTGACATTTCCATACAAATCAAAAAATTTAGGGCAGGTATATAATCTTAAAATAGAAAACCCTTTTTTGCGCAAAGAATTCAATGTCATAAAGCCATATTTTTCAAAAGCATTTGGTGGAAAAAAGCGTTTTGCTATAACTGTTACTTTTACTTGCACGGATTACGTCGTAACAGATATTCATACCAGTTCTGTGGAAATAGAAAGTATCAATGAAAGTATAATCGACAGTATAAAATATCAACGGGTTGCAAAACTAACATCCACACCATTACTCCAGTGGGACGATAAATCGCTTTTCACCGCAGAAGATATATTTGATAGCTTCGATGAGGATTTGAAGGAGGGAAATGTTTTCGGGCAATCCGAAGAAGATATTTTAAACTTTTTAATTGAAACAAGAGATGTTAGAAATGCAAAGCACCTTCAATTTTTATCAGGTTCAATGCATTCATCAAAACAAAAACTTCGGTTCACCCTAAAACCTTTATTTGGTTTTTTGTTCTTTATTGAAGGAATAACAAACAATCATTTTTGCTGGGAGTTATTAAACTCACATGCCACATACCTCTGGTCGTTCGACAAAATACAAACCGATGTAAATTCTCAACTTAAGCGAATTGAACAGACTATTGGTTCAATTATAAATATGGGCAGGGAAACCTACAAGAGTGATTATAGAAGCAATAAAATTGATAACGATTTGACTTTTTCTACCATTGAGCACAGTAATATTAGTGCCGCTGCTAATGAAGGTTTTGCTGCCTGGGAAAAAAGGCTAATAGAACGGCTTGTGTAGAGCAAAAAAAATCAGATTATATCATAACGAAAATTTCTAGCTAAAGCTGGTTTTGTCAAGTGCTTTTTGTGAGGTAAAGGGATAATCCTTCGCATCTTCCCTAATTTTTTTGATATACAATTCAATGCGTGAAATTTCTTTATAAAGTTGAACGCTATATTCATGAACAACACTTTTATCTTTTTCAAGCATTAACACTTCACTTATCTGGATAGCAGATTTTAAAATTTTTGCCTTATTGATTGTAAACCCAATGTTTGCTGACAATGCATCTAATAAATAAATTATCATGTAACTCAATCGAATAGAAGGGTGTGGATGGCAGTACTCTTGATAATATATAGTTTGGTACCCTTTTGCTCTTTTAATAAAATACATATAGATTCCTGCAAGAGCGAGCCCTGTAATATTTTGTAAAATATTCTCCAATTTCTCAACACTCTTTTCTGATAACTTTTGTGCAAAAGGCAACAGGTGAAATGCAATTTGATTTGCAGCAAACCAATCTGCATCATGTTCTTTTATATGCTGAGTAACAATATCTGCACCTTCGCATTTTACATCAGCAAATTCTTTTTGATCATTTGAACCCATACTTCTTTGAATGAGATGCGCTACTTCATGATACAAAAAATATAAGGTTACATATTGAAATAAGAAATGCGGGCAACTTATATCATCCGCTTCTATAATTCTTTTATAGTCATTCAAGGATTTCTCTTTGAACTTTTCTTCCTTTTCATTAAAAAATGAATGCAATCCAAATATTGTCCCTTTGTAAATTTCAACAAGGTTGTAGCCGTTCTTTACATAGGCTAATCCATTTACATCCGTATTTGTATTATAATAAAACCTCGCTGGTTTGATATTGAAGGCTAAATCATCACGGTCTAAATAGGTCTGACAGAATTCATAAAAATCCTGAAATTCTTTTTCCAATGGAAAACCCCTGTAATCATAGAAGCCTCCGTCAAGCGCTTCGATACCTTTCTCCTTTAGTTCTGCAATTAATTCAAAATAGTCCCGCATTTTCGATTTGTTAAGCTGATTCAAATTAACTGCTTATGCCGGTGAAATAAAAAAGAAACTTATAAGTGCCTTTTAAGGTTGAAGTATTTTTGAATTGTAGTCATCAAGAATATTAGAAGGAAGTCCTTTCAAATAAATCTCTGTTGTTTTTAAACTTGAGTGCCCAAGCATTGCACTTATTGCTGTGACGGGAACGTTCAGCATCATTGCCTGAGTTGCAAATGAGTGTCTGCTTACATATGCAGTCAAGTTTTGCTCGATACCGCACGTTGTTGCAATCTCCTTCAGGTTTTCATTGAAATTCTTCCTGGCAATCTGGATATCCCGCTCCTGAAAAATTGCGCCCTCACGTTTGATAATTGGAAACACATACTTTGAAGTGGGATTCTGCTGTATGTAATGGCCTAAGATTGAATTCAAACTATCCGTTATTTTAATGTCATATAGTTTGCTGGTTTTTCTACGCCGATATTGGATACGGCCATTTATAATATCGCTTTTTTCAAGGTAGGCCATGTCAGAAAAATTCATCCCGTACATCATGTAAGAAGACACGAAGTAATTTCTTGCATCAAAACATTTGTGATCTGGTTCCAGCACAAGAGAAATGATTTTAGCTATGTAAGGGCTTTCTAATGCACGTTTTTTTGTTGGTTCTGTTTTGATTTTGTAATCGGAAAACGGATAGAGAGTTTTTTCTGCAAGACCGGCTTTAGTTGCCTGATTGTATATGGAACGGATTGTTCGCATATATACTGCTAACCCGTTTAATTCATTTCCGGAAGCGAGGTGGTAATTTTCAAATCTAGTTAGGAACGTATAATTAATCTCTTCAAATTTTAGGTCCCGGTAATTCACTTCTTTAAATTTACTGGAGAACTTAATTTTATTTGAATTCTTTGGATTTCCACCCATGTTTTTTCCCAAGGGCTTACCCTTGTTGAAAGTTTTCAAAGCATTCACGACTCCACGGTATGATCTTGCCGTACCCACACGGTCTGTTTTAAAAAGGTCTTTGATCAGTACTTCACTGTAATCATAAAACGATTGGCTTAACGCTGATGGATCAATATGGTGTTTTACATCAGTTACTGATAAAGGTGTTTGTTTTGATTTTTCTTCCAGCTTTAGAATTCTATCAAGAGCTTCAGATTTTTTTTTCTGAATTTCATTATTCAATCGCTGCACATTAGAAGCACCTTTATAAGACTTTTTTACCTCCAAAGATTTTTCATCCCAATCTTCTTTCTTGAGATAAATACCGGTTTTGATTGCTGTTGTTTTACGCTTGTGAGTTAGTCTCAGAATGATGGGAAATGTACCATCTGATTTTGCCCTGCGTGTATCTAATGTTATTTTTACGCTGGTAGAATTCATATAATCGCCTGTTAGACAATAAAATTAGCGAAAAATTTGCACGCAATTTGCACGCAAAAGTTGATTTTATATGAATTATTGTAAACTTATATTATGTGTAAGTGCGTTATTTCCAACCATATTAAAACAAATTAAACCATATTAAACCACCTCAAAAGGGACTGTTAATCAGAGGGTCGCCCGTTCAAGTCGGGCAGGGGGAGCAAGAGGGTAAAGGGTTTCAAGCAATTGAAACCCTTTTTTAATTTGCTGCCTTCAAAAAATTGAACAACTTGTTTTTACTCACCATAGCCAAGAATAGCTTCTTTTAAAATAATTAGCCCCGATAGTAGCAGCACCACGGTGAGGGTTTTGTGCAAGGATTTGTGCCGGAGTAGAGCGGATAGCGGGACAGTATTGAAAAGAAATATTGATGTTGCTGCTTCGAAATGATAAACCGCACACATTCCCTTGGTTACTACTTACATAAATAACACCTGTCCGTACAATCATTTTGAATAATTTGCTAAAAAATTGATTTTATGAAGTATGCTTTTTCTGTTGGTTTGTTGTTGATGATGTTTTCTTTGCAGGCGCAGCAAAACCTGGTGAAATATGTGCGCCCTATTATAGGGACTGAGAAAATGGGCCACACTTTTCCGGGGGCAACAGTGCCTTTTGGAGCGGTGCAATTAAGCCCGGACACCGATACCATTCCTTACGAATTGAACGGCAGCTACAATGGCGATGTATATAAATATTGCGCTGGTTATAAGTATGAAGACAAGAGTATTGTGGGTTTTAGTCATACCCACCTGAACGGCACGGGGCACTCTGATTTGGGAGATTTTTTAGTGATGCCGACAGTGGGGCCGTTGCAATTAAACCCTGGCGTTGCGGCTGATACAAAGGGCGGCTTTCGCTCTGCTTTTTCGCACCAAAACGAAATTGCCGAAGCGGGTTATTACAAAGTGAAGCTGGCTGATGATAATATTATTGCGGAGCTGACTGCTACTGCAAGAGTGGGAATGCACCAATACACTTTTCCAAAATCTGATGAGAGCCATATTATACTGGATTTGATGGCAGGCATTTATAATTACGATCAAAAAGATGTGTGGACTTTTGTGCGGGTGGTGAATGATAGTTTGATTACTGGCTACCGCCAAACGAATGGTTGGGCCAGGACAAGGACGGTATATTTTGCAATGTCTTTTTCAAAAGCATTTATGAGTTTTGGACAAAAAAATTATGATGGCAAAGTGCCTTACCGTGGCTTTTGGGGTAAGTTTGACCAGTCGAAAAACTTCCCGGAAATAGCCGGCAAAAAGATCCGTATGTATTTCAATTTCAAAACGGAAGAGGCTGAAAAGATCAAAATAAAATTTGCCCTTTCTTCGGTAAGCCAGGCGAATGCGCTGGAAAATATGCAGTCGGAAATTAAAGATTGGGATTTTGAAAGAGTAAAGGCCGAAGCGCAACAATTATGGAACAATGAATTGAATAAAATTACCATTGAGGCATCAGAAGATACAAAGGTGAATTTTTACACTGCTATGTATCATACGTTCATTAACCCAACAGTGTACACCGATGTAAATGGTCAATACAAAGGATTAGACCAGGATGTTCACTTGGCAAAAGGTTTTACCAATTACAGCACTTTTTCGTTGTGGGATACGTACCGGGCATTGCATCCTTTTTTTAACATCATTCAACCTTCCCGCAATAATGATATGATGAAATCGATGCTGGCGCATTACGATCAAAGTACGCTGCACATGTTGCCGATATGGTCGCACTATGCCAACGATAACTGGTGCATGAGCGGCTACCACAGCGTTTCTGTTATTGCGGATGCCATTGTGAAAGGTGTTTATACCGGCGATGCAAACGAGGCATTGAATGCCTGCATTACCACTGCAACGCACCGCAATTATGAGGGCATAGGATTGTACATGGAGCAGGGCTTTATCCCGGCTGAAAAAAGTGGTGTGTCTGTTTCAAACACATTAGAATATGCCTACGACGATTGGTGCATTGCACAACTGGCAAAGAAATTAAACCGGCCAGATGTATATGATGCTTTTATAAAACGAGCTGCTAACTGGCAAAATAATTTTAATGCTGCAACGGGTTTTATGCAGCCAAAACTTGCCAATGGAAGTTTTAAAAATATGTTCGATCCAATGTCTACCAACGGGCAGGGATTTATTGAAGGCAACAGTTGGAACTACAGTTTTTTTGTTCCGCAGGATCCTGCAGCATTGATTGAAAAAATGGGTGGACAAAAGATTTTTACCGCACGACTGGACACACTGTTCAGCATGCATTTGCCGGATGCTTTTTTTGCGGAAACAGAAGACATTACCCGGGAAGGAATTATTGGTGGTTATGTGCATGGCAACGAACCGGCTCACCATGTTGCTTATTTGTATAACTGGGCCAACCAGCCCTGGAAAACTCAGCGCCGGGTAAGAAAAATTCTTTCGATGCAATACAAGCCCACGCCCGATGGGTTGGGCGGCAATGATGATTGCGGGCAAATGAGTGCATGGTATATTCTTTCTGCTTTAGGATTTTACCCGGTTGCACCAGGTTTTACTGAATATGCCATTGGTTCGCCATTGATAAATAATGCGGTGCTAAGTTTAGAGAATGGTAAGACTTTTACTGTTGAAACCATTAACCAAAGTGAGCTGAATATATATGTTCAAAAAATATTGCTGAATGGAGAACCGCTGCCAGCATTATTCATCAGTCATAGCGATATCATAGCAGGTGGGAAGTTGACATTTTATATGGGGGCGAAACCTAAAAAGAACTGAGTAGGCAAATTAAGAAGCTGTTGAACTTTCAAAACACTCTTGAACTTTATTGGCAAATAGGATTTTGTTATCAGCTTCGGAAATGCTCTTGAGCTTCATTGGTGTCACACTCTTGTACTGCAGATCATTATGGAGCTTCTGCTTCTATAATTCAACACATTCAATTAATGCAAACCGCTGCTTGTACTTTAACTCTTTGCTGAGCTTTGCTTTGTATAATTTCAAATATTCAATTGACCCAAACAACCTCTAAAGTCAACTAAACTAAAACCCCTTAACTGTATAGATAAGTGTGTTCTGGCGATGGGTTGATGCAGCTGTAGTTAACAAAAGCAACCATGCGCTGCCGTTATAATAGTAAAACCCCTGTTCGCTATCGGTTTGATACACCAGCAATCCCGTTGCAGGTGAAGCGATGGTGTTTTTTTGATTGTTCGTCATGCGGGGGATCAGTAAACCTTTGGTAGTACTGTTTACATCGAGTATGGCTGTTGAATCTGGTGTGGCGCCGGTAGAATTGACCGATACAGATTGCGCCAGGCATTTGTTAGTAAATGAAAATGCCAGTAAAGCGGTAGTGACCAGGAACACTTTTTTGCTTGCCATGTGGGTCCAGTTAGTTTTTAAAAGTGTTGCAAAGTAATTATCCATTGGCAACAGGAAAAATAATTTTTGAAGAAGAATAGTATAACCCAGATTAATAATAATAAACTTCCGAAGTTTTTAAAACTTCTGAAGACTTGGCAGATTACAACGACTGTTTTTGAATCATCAATTTGTCTATCCTCATACCGTCCATGTCAATCACTTCAAAAGAAAAATCTTTCCAGCTAACTTTTTCGCCGGTTACGGGTATATGGTTGATTTGTTGCAACACCAGGCCGCCAAGGGTATTGTAATTGCTGGCTGCTTTATCATCTGTTATATTGAAGTATTCTAAAAAAATGTAAAAGGGGATTTGTGCATCGGCCAGCCAGGTGCCGTCATCTCTTTTTATGATCTGGTATTCCTTCTGGTTATACTCTGTTGCATCGCCTACCAAGGCATCCATTACATCATCCATTGCAACCATTCCCTGCAATGAACCATATTCATCTACTACAATGGCATAGTGAAATTTTTGCTGAATGAACTTTTCCAGTACTTTATACGCCGCAATATTTTCATGTACAATAATGGGTTGGCGGAGATGCTTTTTTATTTCAAAATTTTCATTGCTGATCTGTAAAGGAAAAAGATCTTTTACAGACAAAACACCCAACAAATTATCGAGGCTTTTATCAGCAACTACATACACGGAATGTATCTCTTCGC
>CAXTPJ010000055.1:0-7312 GCA_964245855.1 uncultured Ferruginibacter sp.
GGTATGCCCACACCGGTTTAGGTGAGTGGACGGAACTTACTGAAGAATTTTGCCCGGTTACCAATGCGCCATTTTCACTGATTATTGCAAAACTGGAAGCTATCGGATTAACACCCGTTGATATTCACCACATTGAATATCTTAGTAATAAATAAGTGCTGAAAAATTTGCCTGGTGGCTTTCGCTGGTTAAAAAGAAACAGGCGGGAAGATGCCATTGCTTATTTTGAAACCTTCGCCAATATGCTGGAAGAAAAGTTGCTGCAACAAATCAATGTGAACATACAGGAACTTGTTGTCAGTGCACCATTGCCAGAATTTGCTTGACACTGTTCAGTGTAAAGCAACTCCTGAAATACATCGCTGCTCAATCAGTACCTTTAGCCTATGAAAAGCAAACTCGAAAATGTGTTGACGAAAAACCAGGTCTACTTTCACCCGGTGGTGGAATTTGATGCTGCCAAAGACCATTTATTACACCTTGATTTTACTGCTTCCAATAAAGAACTCACTGATGAACTGATTGGTGATACCAGTAAGTTGTCTCACTATGTAAATCAAAAAATAAAATCGGCCAGTGCAAAATATGGTATTGGCGGTTACGCAGAGAAACGGGTTTTATACCGCCAGAAAGATCATTTTAAATTATCGGAAGAAGCCCGCAGCATTCACCTCGGTATCGACATTTGGGGCACTGCCGGCACCAATGTATATGCTCCGCTTGGTGGCATGGTACATAGTTTTGCCTTCAACAATCACCCCGGCGATTATGGTGCTACTATCATTTTACAGCACCAGATCGAAACCATCCAGTTTCATACCCTGTACGGCCACGTTAGTTTGAAAGATATTTCGGTTTTAACAGAAGGGCAATACATCAACCGGGGAGAACTGTTTGCCCATTTTGGCTCACCACATGAAAACGGCGACTGGCCACCACATTTGCATTTTCAGATCATTGAAGAAATGTGGTTGAGCAAGGGTGATTATCCCGGCGTATGCAGCGCCAGTGAAAAGAAAAAATTCCTGCACAATTCGCCTGATGCTGATTTGATATTGAATATGATTCACCACAAATAATATAATAGTTGGATAAAAAAATAATGGGCAAGAAAAACTTGCCCATTATTGTAAATTAATTACGACTGATGAAATTTGATTACATTCTTTAAGTCATCAGATGTGAAGCTGCCATAAAAACTGAAGTACAAGAGTGCGACGCCACTGCTGCTGAAATGAAAAACAACTGCCGGTAACAAAAATTGCTTAATGCTGGATAACCACCTTCTTCGTAACCACGGTCCCATCCTGCAACAACTTTAATAAATAGGTGCCCTGCGGATATTGTGTTGTATTGATCGATTCGCTGGAAGCCAGCATGGTTTGTTCCAACAACTTTCTTCCGGTTGCATCATATAGTTCAATCACCGTTTTACCGGCAGCGGCCGATGTAGCACTGATGGCAATGTAATTATTGGCAGGGTTTGGATAAATAACATAACCGCCACCGTTACTTTTGTTACGCAACAATACAGTGCGGCTATAAACAAAAGTGCCATCATCATCCGTTTGCTTGATGCGGTAATAAAAATTGCCCAACGGAATATTTGCATGATTGAACTGGTAACTTCCTCTGTTATCGTTATCGATCACAACAGTGCCGATACTTTGCCAGGTTCTTCCATCTACGCTGTATTCTACTTCAAATTTATTAGCATTGGTCAATGGCGTAGCCACCTGCCATTTTACAATGGCTGAATTATTAGTGATCAACGAGGCATCAACCGATAAAAACTTAACCGGTAAAACACTGAAAGCAAAAGGTGTTGGTACATTCTCACCGGCATCGGCCGCATTGCCATTTTTGTTTGGATCAACTACTGTTGAATCGCCGTTGTTGGAAGAATCTGAAACGCTTGCCAGCGACAACGCATTGCCAGAACCAATATCTCCCCTGGCAATAGCAGAGTTATAATAGGTAGTAGTGGCATTCAGGTTAGTTGCCCTGCACCTTACCAATAGTTTTAAAAAATAATCCCGGTTGCTCAATACTTTGTTTGGCAGGTTTTGCCCGGGGTTTAAAATACTTGTTACAGTGGTACCGTTAAACGCCGGGTTCAACACAAGCCCTGCTGCATTTGATCCAGCGACAATACTGGCACTTACATTTGATACATTGCCTGCACCAAAAGTAGCTACCAAATTATCCGTAACGTTTACATTATTCAGTATTACGTTGCCCAGGTTTTCAATGTACACTTCGTAGGTAAGGTCGGCCGTGTTGCTGTTTACTTTTGAAGCATTCAGCAAACGTTTGGTAGCGCCGATTGAAGGTGTAAAACTGGTATTATCAATCGGCGCCTGCCCGTTTTGAAAGCTTTTTTCTGTACCCAATACGCCGGTTGCAATATTGTAATCGTAATAATAACAATTGCCTAAAAAGTTAGAACCCGCCATTTCTAAAATACCATTCAGGTAAGCTATGCCATAACAATCCTTGGGCAGCGTACGCAAATAAGTTGCCGTAGCATTTGCAGTGGCGCTGTAATTATTGATCTCATACAATTGAGAAGTTCCATTACCCAACACCGCAAACATTCTTCCGTTTGGTAAAATGGTAAGGTCACCGCTCATGATGGTTGTCGGGAAATTGCCCACCGGAAATTGCAGCACCCTTGTATTAATTACCAGCCCGGTATTCACGTCAAACTTATCCATGTTACAGGTACCGGTAAGGCTGTTATAATTTGAAAACGACCACAGGTCGCCATTGTTATCAAACTCAAAATTGTTGGAAATATAACTGTAAGAATAAGTAGGCGTTACCGGTATGGTAACCGGGCAACTGATGTTTGCGGGCAGGCCGATGTCCAGCAGCCATATTTTTGTTTGTATGCCATCCCGGATATCTGCTACATATACTTTGTTGTTTTTTGGATTGTAGGCAATAAAAACATTGTACACATCCGGCATCTGGGAAGATAAACTGCAGTTGGCCAGCAAAGAAGAAGTTGGCGTCAACGGGTTTTTGATCATGGAAAAATAGGGCAGCGTGGAATCGGTGCAGCCATTGTTTCCAAAATTGACCAGCACTGAATTTTGTGCATGCACCTGTTGTAACATTACCAGGCAAAAAACAACGATGCTGCTAACGTGTAGTGTAAATTTCGTTTTCATTTATATCACTTTATAAAGTAAAAATCTGTCGTCGTAAGGGAGTCAGCTTTCAGAGGAAAAATGGATAGGATAAAGATGTACTGGCAGGGCCGGTTAGTCTTGGTGTTGTAAATATAGACCTTTTTAGTTTAGATTGCCTGCAGCAGAAACGATTTTTCTCTGCAATATTGAGCTAAGATTCCTGCCAGGCAGTATTCTACCTGGCTGTTTGTATCTTTGCAGCCATGCACTTCTCACAAATACCCAATGCCGCCGTCAGCAATCAAAACGACCGGCCACTGATGCAGAAAGAAGTGTACCCGGTAAATGAAGCGCTGCAGCAATATTTGCAGCAGTATCAAAGAGATATTGAACTTCCCGTTACTTACAAAGAATTATTTCATTATCAATACACCGATGCCATTAAGGATGAGCAGGGAAAACATACGCATTGGGAAAGAGTAGTGTATGAGAAAAGTTTGTTGTTGGAATTGCAGCAAAAGCTAATTGCCAATTACCGGTTATTGAAAAACGAAAGCGATATCAGCATTCAATCAATCGACTTCTGCGAATTTGCCAACAGCATGCCTTTCCGCATCAATATTATTCGAACAAAAACTAAGCAGCCAGATTGTTTTTATATTAAAGATGCAGATGCTTCCCGCATTTATGGGTTGGAGCTGGAGCAGTTGCTCTCTACCAATCCCATCAATTTTTTATACCATCAACATACGCTGGTGGAGGAACATATCTCCGGCATCCCGGGTGATATTTTTTTGGCAACGGCGCAGCAATTGAATAAGGCAGATAAGCAATTGCTGGCCAACAATTTTATCCGTTTTAACGAACGCTGTTTTGCCAGGTTACTGGGCGATATGCGGAGTTATAATTTTGTAGTAGTGGCCGATGAAAAGGAGCAGCCGCTGCACATGAAGGCCATCGACTTCGATCAGCAATGTTACGAAGGCAGGCTGAACCTGTACCTCCCACAGTTTTACAAAGAAAATTATGAATATGTGCAGTTGGTAACAAATACGTTGGGCCATGCCGAAATTGAACAAATAAGGTTGTCGGAAAGGGAGCAACTGGCAATACTGGCAGAACAACATCGCCACCGGTTAGATGATCTGTTACAGGTAATGGAAAGAGGGGAAATATCCGAAAATTATAAGGTATTATCCCTGCGAAAGGAGTTGAACGACTATTTTGGTACCCATCATTTTTCTCATTGCAAAACCATGGGCAGCATTGTAAAACAGCAGCTCCGGCAGCTATTACGACCGTTTATAAAAGAGGTGCAGCCATTGACTCAGTAATATGGTCTTTTTATCTATTCTTGCAACACATTTCTTTATCTTTGCAAGCTGTCTGCGCCTGTGGCGTACAAAAAAATCTACTTATTAAAAATGGCAAAACAACAAACCTTACATTGTTCTTTCTGCGGCCGCAGCCGGGACGAGGTAAAAATACTTATTGCAGGACAGGAAGGGCATATCTGTGAAAACTGCGTAGAGCATGCACAGGAAATCATCGGCCAGGAACTAATGATCTATCCTGAAGCAAAGCCAGCCGCTCACAGTCATAAACTAACGGTGCGTAAACCAATCGAGATCAAGAAATTTTTAGATGAATATGTGATCGGGCAGGACGATGCGAAAAAGATATTGGCCGTTGCGGTGTACAATCACTACAAACGATTGAATCAGAAGATGGAAAATGATGTTGAGATAGAAAAGAGTAACATCATCATGGTAGGCGAAACCGGTACCGGTAAAACCCTGCTGGCAAAATCCATTGCCCGTATGCTGAATGTTCCGTTTGCAATTGTTGATGCTACCGTTTTTACAGAAGCCGGCTATGTGGGCGAAGATGTGGAAAGCATGCTGAGCCGTTTGTTGCAGGCATGTAATTATGATGTTGCTGCTGCAGAAAAAGGCATTGTTTTCATTGATGAAATTGATAAAATTGCCCGCAAAAGCGATAACCCATCCATTACCCGTGATGTAAGCGGCGAAGGTGTACAGCAGGGTTTATTGAAATTGCTGGAAGGAACGGAAGTGCTGGTGCCACCACAAGGCGGCCGTAAGCATCCTGAACAAAAACTGGTAAAAGTAAACACCCAAAACATCCTGTTCATTTGCGGTGGCGCTTTCGATGGCATTGATAAACTGATTGCCCGCCGTGTGAATACCCACGCTATCGGCTTTAATGTAAACAAAGAACTGCAGGAATTTCAGCAGAAAAATTTATTGCAGTTTGTAAATGCGGTGGATTTAAAACACTTTGGCTTGATACCGGAATTGCTGGGCCGTATGCCGGTAATTACTTACCTCAACCCGTTGGATGCCCCAACACTCCGCAACATTTTGACTGAGCCAAAAAATGCCCTCATCAAGCAATTTACCAGGTTGTTTGAAATAGAAGGCATCGCCTTAACATTTGAGCCTGCCGTATTTGATTTTATGGTAGAAAGAGCGCTGGAATACAAGCTGGGCGCCCGTGGCCTCCGCAGCATCTGCGAAAGCATTTTAACAGATTCTATGTATGAACTGCCTTCCCAAAAAATTAAGACTTTTGAAGTAACATTGGAATACGCTCAACGAAAATTCAGCACCAGCAAAATGAGCATGCTGAAAGTGGCATAGTTTAATGGATAATTTTTTAAATGATAATTGATAATGGTGCAACTAAAAAGTTGCACCATTTTTTATTGTAAAATTTTAATGATGAGCCGGGCTTTTATAACACCATAGAACT
Organism: uncultured Ferruginibacter sp.; assembly: GCA_964245855.1. Taxonomy (GTDB): domain Bacteria; phylum Bacteroidota; class Bacteroidia; order Chitinophagales; family Chitinophagaceae; genus Ferruginibacter. Next base: position 5,913 of record CAXTPJ010000055.1, read on the forward strand.
TTGGTGGCGTCGCACTCTTGTACCGCATATCATTATTCAGCCTTTAAAACCAGCTCTTGCTTTTCGATTTGGTGCTGCTTCTTCCTCCCATTCCCAAAGCACCCAGTAACGAACGGACGATTGTTGTACCTGCTGTACGGAGCATACTTTTTACGATGGTGTTGTCTGCCACTTTTTCCAGCATAGATGGTTCTGGTTTGCCTCCTTTTTTTTCTTCTGTTGCTGCTGCTCCTTTTTCAGCGGCTTCCTGCAATTTGGCGGTCAATATTTCGTAAGCGCTCTGGCTATCGATCACCTGGTTGTATTTAGTTACCAGTTTCGATTTTCCATTAATGGCATCTATTTCAGCCTGCGCCAATACATCCATGCGGCTTCTTGGGGAACACAGCATGGTATGCACCAATGGTGTTGGGATACCTTTTTCATTTAGCAGGGTTACCAGTGCTTCCCCAATACCCAGTTGTGTTATTAAATCTTCGGTTTTGTAAAACTCCGTTTCAGGATAATTTTCTGCTGTTTGTTTGATCACTTTTCTATCGGCTGCGGTAAAGGCCCTCAGCGCATGTTGTATCTTTAAACCCAACTGCGACAATACGCTTGCCGGCACATCCATCGGGTTTTGTGTACAAAAGAAAATACCAATCCCTTTAGATCGGATGAGTTTAATAATGGTTTCAATCTGCTGTAACAAAGCGCTGCTGGCTTCCTGGAAAATTAAATGGGCTTCATCAATAAAGATCACCAGTTTGGGTTTATCCAAGTCACCTTCTTCCGGGCAGGTGGCATACAATTCTGCCAGCATCTGCAGCATGAAAGTGGAGAATAATTTGGGTTTATCCTGCAGGTCGGTCACCCGCAAAATATTGATCATGCCACGTCCCTGGTTATCGATCCGCATCAGGTCGTCTACCTCAAAACTTTTTTCTCCAAAAAATTGATCGGCGCCCTGCTGTTGCAGTTCAATCACTTTACGCAAAATGGTCCCGGTGCTGGTGGTAGAAATTTTACCGTAGGTCTTTTCAATTTCCGCTTTGCCTTCATCGCCAACGTACTGCAACACTTTTATAAAATCTTTCAAATCGAGCAATGGCAATTGTGTATCGTCAGAATATTTAAAAATCATGGCTACTACTCCACCCTGTATATCGTTCAGTTCTAAGATCTTGCTTAACAGCACCGGACCAAACTCACTAACGGTGGCCCGTAGATGCACACCATCTTTGCCTGTTAATGTTAGCAATTCTGCCGGGAACAAAGCCGGCGTGTAGGTCATGTTTAATTTTTGATAGCGGTCAACCACTTTATTGTTGCTGGTACCAATGGCTGCAATACCGCTCAGGTCGCCTTTAATATCCATCAACAAAACTGGTACACTGGCATCACTCAACAATTCGCTGATC
>CAXTPJ010000055.1:7322-10128 GCA_964245855.1 uncultured Ferruginibacter sp.
GTTTTACCGGTACCGGTTGCGCCGGCAATTAAACCATGGCGGTTCAATGTTTTCAATGGCAGGTTCACCACGGCTTCTGCAACCGCTTCGCCATCCAGCACACCGCAACCAATGGGCACTGATTCGCCTTTAAAAGTATAGCCTGTTTTTACTGCTTCGGTAAACTGTTCTTTGTTTGGCATCGTATATTATTTGGGGCAAGGTACTAAAAATGAAAAGTATTTTTGTGCAGGTTTTTTTCATGCAAAGACGCAAAAAGGCAAAGGAGCAAAGTTTGGTTTAAGTGCGATATAGTATGTTTTTGAAATCAATTAGGACTATGCATTTGAAATAAGTTGAGTTAAGCATTACAGTACAAGAGTGCGACGCCACTGAAGTTCGTTAACATTACTGAAGCTGGCTTCAAAAATAAAATTATCCAGCAGCTTAATTTTAGAAAAATGATGATTCAATCAATCAATTTATTGGGCTCTTTTCTTTACGTTTTTGCATATGCAGAACCCGAAAAATAATGACTATCAATACCTTTAACAAAAAATTAGTCACTATATTAGCTATATCAAAGAGGTAATTATTTTATTTGCTAATAAACTTTAAAACATATGGACACAACGAAACCCAAAATATTATTGTGTGAAGATGATACCAACCTGGGCATGGTATTGAAAAACTATTTAGAGCTGAATGATTATGATGTAACACTGGAAAGGGACGGCAAGTTAGGACTGGCTGCTTTTCAAAGAGAGAAGTTCGACATTTGTTTGCTGGATGTAATGATGCCAAATATGGATGGCTTTACTTTAGCAGAAGAGATCAGGGATATCAATCCTGATGTGCCGTTGTTTTTCCTTTCTGCCAAAACAATGAAAGATGATATCATACAGGGATATAAATTAGGCGCTGATGATTACATTACCAAACCGTTTGACAGCGAAGTGCTGTTGCTGAAAATAAAAGCCATCTTAAAAAGAAATGAAGAACTGCACCGGGAAGAAGTGAACGCAGAATTTGATTTGGGCAATTACCATTTCAATCCACGGTTGAGGGAGTTGAGCATTAACGGTAAAGTGCAAACTTTATCGCCTAAAGAAAATGAGTTGCTCAAAATGATGAGCGAATACAAAAACGACCTGTTGCCAAGAGAGGCAGCGCTTAAAAAAATATGGGGCAGCGATACTTATTTTAACGCCCGCAGCATGGATGGGTACATTGCCAAATTGCGTAAGTATTTAAAAGAAGATAACACTATTGAAATCGTTAATATACATGGTAATGGTTTCAGGTTAGTGGCGAGTTAGTAGGGAATAGTTAATGGTGAATAACCAATACTCAAATTACTCTATACAATATTGATAATAAAAAAGCAACCATATTACTGGTTGCTTTTTTTGTGTCTTTGAAATTGTCTATTGCAAATTGCGTTGTGGCCTCGCCAGGAATCGAACCTGGATCTGGAGCTTCGGAAACTCTTATACTATCCATTGTACTACGAGGCCTTGTTAGTTGAATGTTGTTTGAAGAGTTGAAGGTTGTTTAATTAAACCCTTCAAACAACGTTCAACCATATTCAACAGCTTTAAAAGAACTACTTAATGCCTGCAATATTAACCCCGCTGCTGGTAGTGAATATTTTTACTGCGATGGCGAGCAATATTACGCCAAAAAATTTTCTTATGATCGTCATGCCATTGGGCCCTAACACATTCTCGATCCACTTCAAAGATTTCAATACCGCATAAATGATCACACAATTAATTAAGATGCCTACGAGGATATTGGCATCACCATAATTAGCTTTCAAACTCATGATGGTAGTGAGTGTACCGCTTCCTGCTATCAGTGGAAAAGCAATAGGTACCACGCTGCCACTTTTAGGATTGTTATCTGATTTAAAGAACTCGTGGCCCAATACCATTTCTAACCCTAGGATGAAGATCACAATGCTTCCTGCTACCGCAAATGACTTTACATCCAAACCCAGTAAGCCCAGGAACTGTTTGCCCAAAAACAAAAATAAGATCATTAATCCGCCTGAAGCCAGCGTGGCTTGCGTTGAACGGATGGCGCCTCCCATTTTTAATCTCAGCGATGCCAGGATAGGAATTGAACCTACCACATCAATTACAGCGAACAAAGTAAATGTTACTGTCAATATCTCCTGTAAGGCAAGGTCTTTAAAATCCATTGGCTAAGATTTTTGCAAATATATCATTTCAGGCGGCGATAATGCTATAAATAAGATGGTTTATGTGTTTCTTTTTCCTGCGGTATATTGGAAAGGACCTCATGCTGAAATCCATCATTTTTTAGAGTGAGTTTGATAACGCAACCATAGCTTGTAGAAAATATTTTGAAAGCGTCCTCCAACGATGTGTTGGTGATATGTGCAAGCATACTTCTGATGACGCCTCCATGGGCAACAACTACTGCCGGAAGCGTTTGCCTGCTGATATTATTGAACAAGGCTGCAACCCGGTTAAAAACATCCCGGTAGCTTTCTCCACCCGGAATTTGATGATTGATACGGTCGTTAAACCAACGGGTAACTTCTTCCCTTGGTAAGTCATCCCAGCGTCGCAGTTCCCACCCACCGCAATTGATTTCTTTCAGGTCATTCTCTAATTGAATTGAATGATCCGGAAATAAATGAATGGCCAATTTAGTGCAACGTTGTAAGGGGCTGCTGTACACCGCACTAATGTGTGCCGGCAAATGTTGCTTAATAATGGCCGCTTCGCTGATAAAACTTTCCGTTACATCAATATCAGCCTGTCCATAACAGATGCCTTTTGCCACAGCGGGAGCA
>CAXTPJ010000056.1:0-10115 GCA_964245855.1 uncultured Ferruginibacter sp.
TGCTTACTGCTTCTTTGAAAGTACCATCGTGCTGGTTGATATAGAGGTAATCATTTTCATGAAAATCGTTACCGATGTAAATATCGGGATAACCATCCAGGTTGATATCGGCAATCACAATGCCTAAACCATATCCAATGGCATTGCTGTTGATGCCGGATTGTCTGGTAACATCTGTAAAAATATTACCATCATTGCGGAATATGCGGTGGCCCGATACATCATTGTAAGTGCCGATGAAATCTTTTCTTGGGCGGAAGGTGCCGTTTTCATGCACAGAGTGGTTGAGCAAAAACATATCGAGGTCGCCATCATTATCATAATCAAAAAAAGCAGCCTGTGTGCTAAAGCCGGAAAAATCCAATCCATATTCTTTTGCCTTATCAACAAAAGTTGGTATGCCATCTTTAATTCCCTGGTTGATGAGCAGTTGATTTTGGCTGTGAAGAATTTCATACTTGCCTACCCGGCAAACATAAATATCCATCAACCCATCGTTGTTGATATCTATAACAGAAACGCCGGTTGTCCATCCCCCATCTTCCGGTATAGCTGCGGCTTTGGTGATGTCTTTGAATTTGATACCGCCCAGGTTAAGGTATAGTTTGTTATCATGCTGGTTAGATCCAAAAAACAGGTCTGTTAATCCATCGTTATTGAAATCTGCCGCCCCTACCCCGCTGCCGTTATAGAAGTACATGTATTTAAATAAATTGAACTGCTGGTTGTACGCAAGATTGTTGCTGAAATCAATGCCCGTACGCTTGCTGTCCAGTGTTTCAAACAGCGCATCTTTTACTTTTTCCTGCGATGTACATGCAGCAAGAAAAGCACTCAGCAGCAGCGTTATTACAATTATATTATTTCTAAACAATGGAACCATTTTATGCTGTACTAAAATCAACTAATTTTGAAACCTATCAATTTTTATTTGCTGTCATGAAAAAAATAACTCTTGGGCTGTTGATTTTACTCGTTCTTATAACCGGTGCAATTTACCTGTTGGTACCTAACAAATTAATCATATCTACCAAGAGAATAATAGCCGGTAATTCCAATGCTGCTTACCGCAATTTGATTTCAGTACCAGGCAATTGGGAGCATTGGATGGATACTGCAACCGGTAAACTTTCTTACAAATCAGGTAACACAACTTTTACCACCATTGGTATGTACACCAATTACAATGAACTTATTATCAAAAACAACCCCGGCGATTCCTTTAAAACACAACTCGAATTTTTTCCTGTTACCAAAGACAGTTTTTTAGTGCAATGGCAAACAGAAACGATCACCGGATATAATCCTGTTAAAAAAATTCAACAATATTTTACGCTTACGAAAGTCCTGCCTTTAATGGACCTGGCACTAAACCGTTTTGAATCATTTATTCAAAACGATACAAAAGTGTATAGCGCCCCTGTAAAAAACATGACGGTAGTTGATACATTGCTTATCGCCACTTATCTTGAAACAGATACCATCCCGGGCAAAGAAAACATCTATCATCTTATACAAGAACTTCAACAAACCATTGCTGCACAACATGGCACCATTCAAGATTCCGGGATGATGCACATTGCTAAAATGGCTCCTGATCATTACAAGACAATGGTTGCAGTACCTATTCAACATGTTATCAAACCTGCCCCCAACCAGGTTATAAAAAGATTAGTAGAAGGCAACATTTTAGTAATGGAAAAAACCGGCGGCCCTTATACGATCTTGCATGCACAGGATATGCTGCAAACATTTGTAACAGACCACAGCTTTATTTCACCCGCCATCCCTTTTCAAAAACTAATCACCAACCGGCTAACAGAAGCGGATACCACTAAATGGATAACCCGTTTTTACTACCCGGTGTATTGATCTCCCCGACTTTTATTTTCCAAACTTATACAGTAACGGCACTTCATTGTTTTGCAACACCAATAAAGAACTGCCTGTTTTGTTTGCAATTCTTTTAATGTCTTTTACCTGTGCCCTCCATTCTAATCCTGTCATTTTTTGATCTATAGGAGTAAACTTTCCTTTGCCATCATTCAATAAAACAGTTCCAAAATTGGCATCAAGACTGCAAAATTGAGGTGGAAAGGTATTCATGTTTCCACCAAGCAAAAGGTCTGTTTTTCCATCACCGTTTACATCCATTGGTTCAATGGCATTCACTGACGAAAATTGAACAACAGGAGGTAATTCAGTTATTGTAAAATTGCCATTACCATCATTGAAGGCAACACAACTACTTACTGTATTGAATTGCTTCACCTTGCTTTTACTCAATACTTCCGGTGTAAATAATTCCTGCAATGTTTTGTTTGCGTAAGCTTCATTGCGCAGGTTCTGCTTTTTCAGGATCGGAAACTGATCAACCATTTCCCTTTTCATAAACACCGGCATGTCCTTCCCATCAACCGTACGGGTAAGGATATTATCAAAACTCCCGTTGTTATCGAAATCGTTGAGCCATAATTTTACCGGCTTTTTTTCATTGGGGCACAGGTAAAAATTCTTGCCCACATTGCCTAATACAAGGTCTTGTTTTCCATCGCCGTTTAAGTCTGTAACCGCAATCGATTGCCACCAGCCAGCTTTGTCATCAAGGTTTGTCTTAATCTGTGTAATGCTATTGTTTATAACAGAAAATATTTTCGGCGCCATATATTCACCTACAACAATCAATTCTTTTTTGTTATCGCCTGCAACATCAGCCCACACTGCACCTGTAACCATACCGATACTGTTGAATGATTGATTGCCGGCTGCCATATTGGTAAAATGCCCTTGCCCGTCATTGATAAAAAGATACTGGGAAGGGTCTGCACCATAATTACCAGCTATACTTCGTCCTCCAACAAAAAGATCAACAAAGCCATCGCCATTGATATCATTAGCGGCCACTACCGAAATATTAGCTTTATTTTCAGGAAATGCTTTTGTATCAATGGTGAAGTTTCCTTTTCCATCATTTTTATACAGTCGGTGTTGCAATACCCGTAAATCTGCCTGCAGGTTATTGCCGCCGCTGCCAATGAATAAATCCTGGTCGCCATCATTATCACAATCAAAAAATAATACCGCCACATCTTCAAAATCTGCATACTGATCAAAGATGGATTGTTTATTCAACACAAATTTTCCATCGCCTGTTTGCAGGTACAATTGACCGGATTGTTTTGCAGCGCCGCCAACATAAATATCCGGCAACTGATCCCCGTTTACATCTGCAACTGCTGCTTTTGGCCCTTCCCTCGATAAAAGTTCAGGCAAATTTCTTTCATAATAAAAATCGATGTAATCATCTTCTTTATGTGGCAAAAAGGCTGTGGGCTGCTCTTTAAAATATGTTTGCGCTGCCAGTGTAATTTTCTGCTGGTAAGGAACTTTTACAGCAGGCTTATTGAAATGATAAGCAGAATCTATTCTAAGGTGATCATATTTAGTGATGGTCAAGTCGGGCCAGCGGATAATAACAGAATCAATCATGGTGAACTTGCCAAGCCCAATGGTTTGCTTATAATCAACAGATGACTGAAAGCCCCGGCTGGGAACTACTTCCCGGCTTAACACCTGACTGCCGGCAAACAATTGCATTTTACTGCCGCTGGCAAACAGGCTATTGCTATCACCCTTTAATTGAAAACTTATATAATGATTGTCCTTTTTCTTTTGGCTGTTGTTCTCATATACAAATGCCTCAGCGTTTACATTACTTACCACAATGTCCAGGTCACCATCATTATCCAAATCCGCATATACGGCACCGTTGCTATGCGAAGGCTGTGCCAGCCCCCAGGTTTTGCCTATATCATTGAAAGTAAGGTTGCCATTGTTTTGATACATTTTGTTAGGAATAGGGCGCACCGGCATTTTGCTGATAACTGAATTCACCTCTTCCTTTTCGCCGGTAGTAACCATTTTTTGCACCACGTCGTTGGCAAAGAAATCAATAAAATCCTGGTCGGTTACATCCCGGTAAATACCATTACAAACATATACATCCTGGTTTCCATCATTGTCTGCATCAAATATCAACCCGCCCCAACTCCAGTCAGAAGCCTGCACACCACTATAATGTGCTATCTCTAAAAATTTATTACTTTTATTATTTAGCTGTAAAGTATTTTGCTGAAACTGATGGTAGAACCCATTTTTTTCTTTTAGGTTGTACACATCAATGTTATCGAAAGAAGAAGTTGTTTTCAAGCGGTACTCATCGTCCGGCATCATATCTGTTGTAAAAATATCAGGATAACCATCGTTGTTGATGTCGGCCATATCGGCGCCCATACTGCTAAGGCTGGTATGCTGCACCCAATCCTGCAGTTCATCTTTAAAAGTGCCATTCTTTTGATTGATGTACAAATAATCCCTTTCAAAAAAATCATTGGAGACATACACATCCAGCCAGCCATCTTCATTTACATCTCCAACGGTAACACCAAGGCCAAGACTGATAAGGCTTCCATGGATGCCAGCACTCTGACTTACTTCAATGAATTTTCCATTGTCGTTGCGGTACAAGTGATCCCCGCCGCCACGGAGGTAGCTTTTTACTTCCCAGTTTTGAGCCGGCAGTTCTCTTCTGTCTGCATAATTCAATGTATTAACCGGAATAGGACTGTTGTTAATGATAAAACAATCCAGGTCGCCATCCATATCATAATCAAAGAAAGAAGCCTGGGTGGTGTAGCCGCTGTCTGCGAGGCCATATTCCTGCGCCTTTTCTGTAAATGTAAGGTTATGGTTGTTGATGAATAACTGGTTGGCTTTACTGATACCATCCGTCATGTGTGCCGAGTTAGAAACATACATATCCAGCCAGCCGTCGTTGTTGATATCAACCATTACAACACCGGTACTCCATTGCTCTTTGTTCTTAAACCCAGCTTTTTCAGAAATATCTTCAAATTTAAAATTGCCTTTGTTGAGGTATAATTTGTTACTGCCCATGTTAGCAGTAAAAAAAATATCCGGCAAACCATCATTGTTGAGGTCGCCCACTGCAACTCCGCCACCATTGTAATAATTACGAAAGGCAAATACATTATCATCTTTAGAATCACGCAATTCATTTTTGAAGGCAATGCCGGTTGAGGAAGATGGAAGTAAGGTAAACAGGGTTTCTCCCGATTGATCGGTAGCGGTATTGGTGCAGCTATTAAAAAGGCTGATGAAAAGAAAAGCAACCAGGCAGCAATAAATATTTCTAAACATACATCAATGTAATAAAACAGGCAGCAAAGGTAGTGTAAACAAAAGCCGCCCCAATAATAGAGGCGGCTTTATATTGAATGAATTCGTTAATCTTAATAACCTGGATTTTGTGTCAGGTTAGGATTTACTGCCAATGCCGCACTTGGAATTGGGTAGTAAAGATATTTAGGATCTGATACTGCAGGTTTTAAATCCCTTGCAGCTAAGAAAGTACCGAAGCGGATCTCATCCATCCTTCTGGTACCATCCCAGTAAAATTCCCTTTGTCTTTCATCCAGCAAATCAGTGGCAGTAACTGCAGCTAAAGCAGAAGCACCACGGATAGCCCTTAATGGAGCAATGGTAGTTGCAGCAGCAGCGGCACCACCGGTACCACCCCTGAATTGAGCTTCTGCTTTCATCAGGATAACATCTGCATAACGATAGAATACATAATCGTTATCAGCCTGTCCATCATTGGCAGGACCGTAATCAATTGGATAACGATATACACGGATACCAGTAACTTCCAAAGTGGTTGCATCAGTTTCCTGGTTAGCAACTGTTCTTGTGAAAGCCAACGGACGACCAGCCCTGTCTTTTAAAGCCACACCGGTTGCCATGTCATATTGTTGTCCTACTAAGAAACCAGTATTGATTGCGTTTGCAGGGTTACCAAAAGCAGGTACGTTGGTAGGGTAAACTACACCACGCCTTTTATCTGCAGCTTCAAACCTGTCGTAAACACTTGCCAAAGTAGAAAACCCATTCCAGCCACTTTTATTCATGTTGTAGTGATTGGTTTTGTACCAGGTAGAACGAACACCACCACCTCTAGTTCCGCCAATATTTTGATTGGTGAAAATGTTTTCGGTAGAGATAGCTCCGTTAGTAGGAGCATAGTTGTCCCATATATTGGTAGATAAGGTATAACGGCCGGAGTTGATCAGGCCATCTGCTAATGAAATAACCTGGTTCATGTCAGCAGCATCAAAAGTTGGAGCAGCCCTGTTTACATAAGTTCCTTTCTGCAAAAGAATTTTCATCAGCAACACATCTGCTGCATCTTTTGTAGCTCTTGGGGCTGAAGATGGACCAGTTGAGGCCGGTAAATCAGCTTTGATAGCATTTAATTCTGTAATAAGGAAATTGGCAGCTTCCACACCTTTTAATACAGTTGGAGGATTCAGCAAGTTTTCGCCCGGCTGACGGAAAGGAACCTGACCGTACAAATCCAATACAGTGAACATGGCAAATGCACGGATGAATTTTGCTTCAGCAGCAATTTGTGCTTTGTTCGCAGCGGTACTGTTTGGAATAAAAGTCAATACGTTTGTTGTGTTGAATACGATCTGCAACAGGCTGTTGAATACATTGGTAACCTGTGAGTGATCAGCATTCCAGTTATGCGTATGGATAACCCTCCATACACCGTTATCATCCCAGTCGCCTCCTCTTGTTGGAACCAAAGATTCATTGGTACTGTTTTCCATCAAAGAAGTAACACCATCCTGATTTTGCCAGGTTTGCAAACCATCGTAACTTGATTGGATCAATACGTTCAAATCTGCAGTGGCAGATAAAAACGCCTGTGCATTTGCTTCCGTAGTGGTACTACGCAGGTCTTCATGCAGTTTTGTACACCCCATAGAACTTACCACAAGGAAAGCCGCCGGGAGTGATACCTTTTTTAATATATTTTTCATATCGCTAAATTTTATGTTGTTAATTAAAGTCCGAATTGTATTCCAAGTTGGAAACTCCTTGCTGTTGGGTAAGGAATGTATTCGATACCGAATGAAGGTACGCCACCGATGTTTTTATCTACGTTTACTTCAGGGTCAAATCCTTTGAAGCTGGTAAACAACGCAAGGTTTTGTCCTGTTACAAATACGTTGGCATTTTTAATAACGTTGCCAATGTTGCCAATGTTATATTTAACAGTTACGTTAGATAACCTAACAAAGTTTCCACTTTCCAAATAACGGCTTGAAGTTTTAATTGGATTAGACAATGCTTCCAATGGCGTCATTTTCAACAATGCAGCACCAACGTTTCTTGTACCAAGGTTACCGATATTCAATACACCATTTAAAGTATTGTTGTAAATATCATTACCAAATGCACCGTTTGCGTTAACAATCAAGGTTATTTTTTTGTAAGTAATATCAGTACTGAAACCTAACAATTGTGTTGGGTTAGGATCACCTACATATTCAGGAGCTTCAGCATTTGCATACAAACCTTGTCCTGTTTGAGGATCCAGGCCTAAGAAACGCCTTGTATAAAATGCATTTAAAGGCTGCCCGTTATCGATACGTTGAACAAACGCACCAGACAGACCCTGTCCATTGATAGCACCGGTTAAGATTGGAGGACCACTGTAGTTATTGAATTCATTTTTAAGGAATGTTGTATTTACAGTTGCATTCCAAACCAGGTCTTTTTTGTTGATGATTGTTCCGCCCAATACGATTTCATAACCAGAGTTGGTGATGGTTGCATCAGGAATGTTTTTCCAAACACTTACAGAAGGTGCCGGCTGGATAGCTGCAAAAGAGAACAGGATATCTTTGGTTTTTCTTTTAAAATAATCGAAGCTACCATACAATCTTCCTTTAGCGAAAGCGAAGTCTGTACCGATGTTCAACTGTGTTGTTGTTTCCCATTTCAAATCAGGGTTAGCTACGTTGATCTGGAAAAGACCACCTGCATTGTTTGCATAACCCCATTGAGTTTGTGCTGAACCTGAAGGAAAAGCCTGGTTACCGGTTAAGCCGTAAGAAGCCCTCACTTTCAAGTTAGAGATAGTAGTGCTTGATTTCAGGAAATCTTCGTTGCTAACTGTCCATGCAGCAGAAACTGAAGGGAAGTAACCATAACGGTTGTTAGCACCAAATTTACTTGAACCGTCTGCCCTGAATGTTCCTGTAAGGATGTATTTATCTTTCAGGTTAAAAGTAGCCTGGCCAAAGTAAGACTGGATAGAAGAAGTAGGATCTTCAAATGAACTGATAGACCTGGTAGAGGTGGGTGAGTTTTGCAGGATGTTGTAGAAAGGAACATCATCATTTGCAAAGCCAATACCTACGATGCTGGAACCAGAATAGCCGAATTTCTGGTATTCATAACCACCCAATATGGAGAAGTTAAGATCAGAAGAAAGTTTGGTAGTATAAGTCAGCAAATGTTGTAATACCAATGTATTCATACCTGCAGTACCCTGGTAACCAAGTCCTTGGTTTTCAATACCAGGAATAGTAATGTTTCTTGCCATAGCGCCTTTCCTGATACCGGTCTGGCGGTTTAAGCTGAACCTTACTTTATAGTCTAAACCGGTAGCGATATTGTATCCCAGGTTTACAATTCCAAATAAGCTGCTGATGTTAGAGAAATCTTTGTATCCTCTCTGTAATGCAACAGGATTTAAAGTACTTGATCCGGGAATAACATTCACACTGCCATCTGGTTTATATAATGCTTCGGTTGGGTTCCACTGAATAGCAGCAGAGATCAGGTTACCCTGTGCACCCGCATCATTGGTGATCGGAGCGATATTTTCCCTGGCCTGTCCTGCAAAAATGTTGAAATCGAGGCTTAATTTTTTACTTGGTAAAAATTTATATTGCCCATTAGCATTGATGGTAAACCTTTGCAGGTTGGTATTTTTTACTACACCATTCTGATCAAGGTAACCAAAAGATACACGGTATTTACCATTGTCGCTACCGCCGCTGATACCTACATTGTAGTTTTGTGTAACACCGGTTTGTATAATTTCAGATAATGCATCTACGTTGGCTCCCTTATCTCCTGTTGTCAGGTTATAAGTAGAAAGCGCCTGCCTGTATTCATTTGCATTTAAAACATCAAATTTCCTGGCAATTTTACTGAAGCCTACTGAAGAACTTACATCAATTTTTGCCTGGCCGCTGGTGCCTTGTTTTGTTGTGATAAAGATAACACCATTGGCACCCCTAGAACCGAAAATAGCCGTTGCAGAAGCATCTTTTTGAACTTCCATGCTGGCAATATCAGATCCATTCAGGAAATACAATGGGTTAGATTCAGGAGTGCTTCCCAAACCAACCGGTGCAAAACCTGGTCTTGCCAACCTGCCATCCAAAGGAATACCATCTACTACAAATAATGGATTGTTACCTGAACGGATTGAACTGTTACCCCTGATCCTGATGGTAGTAGCCGCACCCGGCGCACCATTGTTGGTAACAACCTGCAAACCCGCAGATTTACCCTGGATCAACTGGTCTGGAGAAACAACAACACCCTGGTTAAAATCTTTTGCCCTTACTGTAGTTACAGATCCGGTTAGATCTTTTCTCCTTTGCGTCGTGTAACCAACCATCACCACTTCGTTCAGGTTAGATACGCTTGTTTCCAGCTCTGCATTTACAGCATTTTTACCGCTTACAGCTACTTCTTTAGTAGAAATACCTGCACCGGTAAAAATCAATGTAGCATCTGTGCCAACATTGTTTAAGGTGTAAACACCCGCATTGTTTGTGGAAGTAACGTTTTTGGTTCCTTTTACAGTAACCGAAACGCCGGGAAGAGCTTCTCCCTTCTTGTCTGTCACCGTGCCGGTAACAGTTTGGGCCAGCGAAAAAGCTGTAAGCCCGAAGATGGCAACCAAAAGCATGGCCGCTTTTCTCATAATTAAATGAGGCATAATCGTTAAGTTTTATGTTTGGTAATGAAAATCGTTAAATAAATTGCAGATGAATTTCGGTAAGAAGAAAGTGGCAAAGGCAATCTATTCGGGTGTAAATGTAACACAATTTTAATATTTCCAAAAAATGAAATTAATTATCAGCCCTTTAAGGATTTACTTCACCTGATGAATTTACCGCAACCGTTTGCGGAATTGTTTGCGAAACGCTTTGCGGTTTATAACT
>CAXTPJ010000057.1:0-10110 GCA_964245855.1 uncultured Ferruginibacter sp.
TAAAAAAATTAGCCCAATGATCACCACAGCAATATTAGAAAGGCTTCATGAATTATCGATTCAGCAATATGGTGGCGCACCCGGCATAAGAGAAAAAAGTTTAATGGAAAGCGCTGCAGCAAGGCCCTACCAAACATTTGAAGGCGAAGCGTTGTATCCTTTTTGTTTTGAAAAAGCAGCAGCCATTGGCGAAAGCCTTATCATTAATCATCCATTTGTAGATGGAAATAAAAGAACTGGCTTTTTAGCCATGCTGGCTTTTTTAAAAGAAGAAAAACTGGAGATCACGGTCTCTAATGAAGAAGTGTACAATTTTATTATGAAGATCTCAACCGGCAAAATCAGTTTTGAAGAGATGGTGGAATGGCTGATGATCAATACAACCCAATAATTAAACTAACCCAAATTGTTTTGCATGATGGCGGGTATGTTTATAATGCAGCAATAACCATTCTTCAAAATTCAGGTCACCAAATACCGGGTGTTGAGATAAGACAATTTCACCGGAAGTAAATTTTACTTTAAACAAACTTACCTGTTTTTCAAGATCATTCGCAGCTTCTGTAAATGATGCAAACCTTACCGGCAGCGGTTCATCGGGCAGCACCGGTGCTTTGGTATTTTCCCTAAACTCTTTTTCACTCAATAAAAATTCTTTAAACCTGGGTAGATGTTCAACCGGGGTTACCAAAGGAAAGTGTAGTTGTTGTGTTGATACTTTGAAGAAACCCGCCACATGTTCAATCATTTGCTGGGCATTCATCTTGCCCCATTTAGCTTCAGTAGTTCAGGCAAATTTTTTACCAGTACTAAAAAATCTTTTTCTACAAAAGCAAGCTTAGCCGAATCCATACAATTATTTTATAGCACAAGCTAAAATAAAAAAGCAAGCGCTTAGGCTTGCTCTCATTAATATGTTTAAATACTTTACAGCCGCTTGTCTATTTCATTGCTGATACGGCCAAAAATTTCATCAATTGATCCTTCGCCTTTCAGCATTACCACCTTGTTGAAATTTTTATAGTAATCTGCTACAACAGATGTTTTACTGTGGTAAACAGCAATCCTCTCCCGGATAACATTTTCATTGGTATCATCGCTGCGGTCGCTGGTTTCGCCACGTTTTAATAAACGTTTTACCAGTTCTTCTTCGCTTACTTCCAGGGCCAGCATAACAGCAATAGAAGTTTTTTTAAGGTCCAGCAATTTGTCCAGCGCTTCCGCCTGGGCAGCAGTACGGGGAAACCCGTCAAATAAAAACCCTTTGGCATCCGGGTTAGCATCCAGCGAAGAACTGATCATGCCGATCACTACTTCATCCGGTACCAATTGGCCTTTGTCCATAATTTTTTTTGCTTCCATACCCAATGCCGTTTGCTGTGCTATTTCAGAACGGAGCAAGTCGCCGGTACTCAGGTGTTTCAATCCATATTTTGTAATGAGTTTTTCGCTCTGTGTACCTTTACCACTGCCCGGAGGGCCAAAAAGAATTAAATTGAACATATTTAATTGGTTGCCGTTATACTTCTAAAGAAACAAATATAATAGTTGAAGATTAAATATCCATTAACATTTACAGAAACAATCGAAAAACCTTTTGTGCAAGGTATTCGTATTTAAAAATCTTCTATAACAAATGAAAATTTTTTAAAAATGAAATGGATTGTCTATATATTTTTTATAATGCAATTTATTATAGAAGGCTGTGCTTCTCGTAATAATCAAATAAACAATAACAACATGGAACCATCAAAAACTAATCCCGTTTACTCCAACACCGACAGCAGCAAAGTAAATATTTCAGATACCGAATGGAAGAAAATTTTGCCGGCCGATGTATATGAGATAGCCCGTGAAAAAGGGACTGAGCGCCCACATACCGGCAAGTATAATCTTACCAAAGATGTAGGTACTTATTATTGCGCAGCCTGCGGCAATCCATTGTTTGCCAGCAACGGAAAATTTGAAAGCAGTTGTGGCTGGCCAAGTTTTTTTGAACCCATTAACAAAGGAAGCATCATTTATGCGCCTGACAATACCTATGGCATGAAACGTACAGAAGTAATGTGCGGCCGTTGCAAAGCCCATTTAGGTCATGTGTTTGAAGATGGCCCACCGCCAACCGGGTTGCGCTACTGCATCAATTCAGTGATACTGGATTTTGAAAAAGCAAAAGATGCAGAAAAGAAATTTGATGATGGGAAAAGTAAATAATATTCTCGTTGTAATTAAACAGGAACGAATAAAAATTATAAAAGTATCTAATAAATTTACAGCTCTATCCTCCGGTAATTTCATAAGAAAACTGTACTTCAGTTTGTCACAATTATTCTATGCAATAAATTACCTGTGTAGCAAAATACAAAAAAA
Source organism: uncultured Ferruginibacter sp. (assembly GCA_964245855.1). Taxonomy (GTDB): domain Bacteria; phylum Bacteroidota; class Bacteroidia; order Chitinophagales; family Chitinophagaceae; genus Ferruginibacter. Next base: position 2,371 of record CAXTPJ010000057.1, read on the forward strand.
TGGCTGAAACTCCCCTTCAGCCATTTTTTTATTTTATACTGTTAGCGTTTACATTTGCAGCAATCACTTCTTTTAATAATAAATTCAACATATGCCTTCAAATAAATTAAGCCAGTTAGCAGAAACTTTGATCGGATCGGAGATTGTAAAATTGGGGGCAGATATAAAAGAGAAAATCAAACAGGGCAATACCATTTATAATTTCACCATCGGCGATTTTGACAGTGCCATTTTTCCTATTCCTTCGGAATTGAAAGAAAAAATAACAGCAGCCTTCAACAATCATTTTACTACTTACCCGCCTGCAGAAGGCATTGCAGAATTAAGGGAAGCGGTAGCCCAATTTTTCTTACAGCGTGAAGGTTTGGATTATTCAACCAGTGAAATACTCATTGCTGCAGGTGGCCGGCCATTGATCTATGCGGCATATCGTGCCATTGTTGATAAAGGAGAAAAAGTAATTTATCCGGTACCAAGCTGGAATAACAATCATTATGTGCATTTTACCGAAGGCACGCATGTAATGATTGAAACGAAAAAGGAAAATAATTTTATGCCTACGGCAGAAGAAATTAAGCCACATATTAAAGGCGCTTCTTTACTTGCTGTTTGTTCTCCTTTAAATCCTACCGGAACAACTTTTACCAAAGAAGAACTGGAGAAAATCTGCGACCTGGTTATTGAAGAAAATGAAAACCGTGGCGCAGATGAAAAAAAACTGTATTTATTATACGATCAAATTTACTGGACACTCACTTACGGCGATACGCAGCATTACAATCCCGTTTCGTTAAGGCCTGCCATGAAAGCGTACACGGTATTCATTGATGGCATCAGCAAATCATTTGCAGCTACCGGTGTAAGGGTTGGATGGAGCATGGGGCCGGCGCACTTGATTACCAAAATGAAAACCATCAACAGTCATGTGGGTGCCTGGAGCCCGATGGCAGAACAAAATGCAACTGCTAAATACCTGCAAAATACAACGGCTATTGATCAGTATTTTGCCAACTTTAAATCGGAAATAGCAGAAAGGCTTAACCGCATTTATGAAGGATTTATACAATTAAAAAAAGAAGGTTTTGCAGTAGATGCCATTGCACCACAAGCAGCTATTTACTTGACAATACAGATCGACTTGGTTGGAAAAAAAACAGCCGAAGGTAGAGCCTTGGAAAAACAAAGCGATGTAACGGCTTATTTATTAAATAAAGCAAAACTGGCGATTGTGCCATTCAGCGCTTTTGGCGCCTCTGCTGAAAGTAGCTGGTACCGCCTCAGTGTAGGCACCTGTAAAAAAGAAGAGATCGGGGATATGTTTAAAAAACTAAAAGATGCCATGGGGCATCTTTCGTAAAATATTTTTTGTAAGAGAAAATTAGTTCTTGCAATTCAAAAATACAAATGGCTTTAATTCCTGCAGGCGGATGATATTTTTTACCAGTTCGCCTTTGCTGTATAATTTATATTTGTTCAGGTCAATCACTTCATGGGCAACAACTAAGTTGTCCATTCTCTCAACATCAAATAATAATTCATGAAGCATTTCTACCTGGTGTTCAATAGCCTGGGGACTCATCAGTTCCTGGTTAAACATAACTAGTAAATCACGGTTGATATTGTTCATTTTGTAAAATGGCTTTTACATTATTTTTTCATTTGTTAGTAACCAACCATTCCCTTTTTACTGGGGCAGCCACATTTCTTTGAAGAACTGCAACTGGTAGTGATAATTGATACTAGCAAAACAAGCAATAAGGATATTTTAAAAAAACGTTGCATAAATTGAATTAACAAATTAAACTATTTTCATTGAAATTTATTGTGTTTGCATTCGATTTTTTTCTGAAATGGACAAAAAAAGCTTAAAAAAGACCATTTTAATCGCTCCGCTCGACTGGGGACTGGGCCATGCAGCCAGGTGTGTACCCATTATCAGACAATTACAAAGCTACCATTTCAATATTATACTGGCTGTAGATGGAGCTGTTAAATCTATGTTGAAAGCAGAATTTCCGGATGCAACTTTTATTTATTTACCGGGATACAAAATAAGATACGCAAAACACAAACGGTGGTTTCATCTTAGCCTGCTGATGCAGTTTCCTAAAATAATAAGGTTGATAGTATTTGAAAACCGATGGTTAAAAAAGGTAGTTAAAGAATACAATATCAATGCTATTATTTCTGATAATCGTTTTGGTTTATATCATTCAGCAATACCTTCCGTTTATATAACGCATCAATTATTTATAAAAACGGGCAATGGCTTTTCTGAAGCAATTGCATCCTGTATGCATCACTGGTTCATAAAAAAATATACTCATTGCTGGGTGCCGGATTTTAAAGGTCAAAAAAATGCAGCAGGCGAATTATCGCACCCTGTTATCATCCCCAAAAACGTACAATACATTGGTTGCCTTTCAAGGTTTGAGAAAATACCTGCTGCAAAACAAATTGACCTGCTCGTTATTCTATCCGGTCCTGAACCACAACGCAGCATTTTTGAAACATTGCTGATAGAACAATTGACTGGGTTTGATGGAAAGGTATTGTTCATAAGGGGGCTTCCTGGAAACAAAGCATCACTATTAAATGCAGACAAACCGGGTATCATTTTTAAGAACCACCTGGATGCCGCAGCATTAAACAATGCAATCGAATCATCACAACTGGTAATAAGCAGAAGTGGGTATACAACGGTGATGGATTTGCTAAAACTTGGCCAAAAAGCAGTGTTGGTGCCTACTCCGGGGCAAGCAGAACAAGAATACCTGGCAGCATATTTATCAGCACAACAAATTTTTTACACTGCTTCGCAGGATAATTTTTTACTGAAAGAAATATTGAGGGAGATAAAAAACTTCGACTTTAAAATGTTGGACATGGATATGGAGTTGTATAAAAATGCAGTACGACAATTTGTAGCAACGCTGTAACGATTCAATCACAAAAACATAAGCGGACAAAAGAAAAACAATTAAACGGATTACACATTTTTTGGGTAATCAAAAAACAGGAATTCCTTTTTCGCTTTTTTAAAATCAGCCCATTTTACTGCAACAAATTTTACAGCAAAAATGCCGCAGGTAGGGATGTTGTCGATCTTTACTGCATCCGTTAACAGGTTGGCAAATTCTGTCAAGCCATTGTTATGGGAGAAGAGTGCAACCGTTTGTAAGCTGTCATCTAAATCATGAATCACTTCATAAAAAGCATCGGGATCAGCGTGATATAATTTGGTAATAAAAAGGATGTCTTCCTGCTTTTTATGAAAAGCTTCAGCAAATAATTCTGCCGTTTTTTTTGCCCTTTTAGCCGGGCTTGAAACAAAGGCATCAATGTGGTTATATTTTGCTTTCAGCCGTTTGGCCATCACGGGAGCATCTTTAATTCCACGATCATTCAGCGGCCGTTCAAAATCATTCAGCGTTCCAATTTCCCAACTGCTTTTTGCATGGCGGACTAAAAATAAAATTTTGTGCGCCTGTGTTTGTTCATGGCTCATTTTATACAATCAGGTTGTTTAAAAAAAAGTGCAATCGTAAAAGAAAAATTAATAACCCCTCACATTTTTTCCTTCCATATAATTCATAAAAGCTTTATTGCAAACCCTGTTGCCGCCCGGAGTTGGATAGTTTCCGGTAAAGTACCAGTCGCCTGTATTGGTTGGACAGGCCAGGTGCAATGTATCAATGGTTTGATAAATTACATCAACCGGTATATCCACTTCTTTGGGTGTTATCAGTTGAGCAATTTTGTTTGATATTTGCTCCAGTGCAAAAGGCTTGTACACTTTTCTAACTACATTTTCTGTATGCAACTGGTTGTTGCGCTGCAGTTCTTTACAGGTGGTCAGTAGTTCGTCTAAAAGCGATTCCTGGTTTGTTTCGTGCAGCAGTTCGATGGCAGCTCTAAAAGCGATAAAATCGCCCAGTTTGCTCATGTCAATTCCATAACAATCCGGGTAACGTATCTGCGGGGCAGAAGAAACAACAATGATGCGTTTTGGTTTTAACCTCGCCAGCATACGGATGATACTTTCTTTCAATGTAGTTCCTCTAACAATTGAATCATCTATTACCACCAGTGTATCAATGCTATCCCTTACGGTTCCGTAAGTAATATCATAAACGTGCTGCACCATCTCATTCCGGTTACTGTCTTCTGTAATGAAGGTGCGCAACTTTACATCTTTAATGGCTATTTTTTCAATCCTCACTTTTCGGCTCACCATTTCCGTTAGTTTGGCTTCATCATAGTCTTTTCCCCAGCTTAATATCTTATCGATCTTTACTTTGGTTAAATAATCTTCTGCGCCTTTCAGCAAACCATAAAAGGCTATTTCGGCAGTATTGGGGATAAAAGAGAAGATGGTGTTTTTAAGATCGTAGTTGATGGCCTTCAACACCGGCTCGCTTAAATAATAACCCAGCGCTGATCTTTCTTTATAGATTTTTTCATCACTACCACGGCTGAAATAAATGCGTTCAAAACTGCAGGCCCTTCTTTCTTTGGGTTCAACAATTTGCTGCACTGCAAAGGTTCCATCTGCATTTACAATCAGGGCACAGCCTGGCATCAATTCTTTTACTTCATTTTCGCCAACATTAAAAGCCGTTCTAATAGCAGCCCTTTCACTTGCCGCTACAATTACATCTTCATTTACATAATAATAAGAAGGCCTGATACCATGGGCATCCCGCATTACAAAAGCGCTCCCGTTGCCTATTAAACCACTAAAGTTGAAGCCGCCATCGAATAAAGGGACTGCCTTTTTCAATACTTTGGCAACATCCAGATTTTCAGGAAAAGCTTCATCTGCTTTTACCAAAAAGTGGTGCAATACTTCCATCATGGCGGCCAGGTCACTTTGCTTTTGAAATACACCCGGATCAATATTTACCAATCCAAATAATTCTTCCGTATTTACCAGGTTGAAGTTGCCGGCCAGTGCCAGGTTTCTTGCCGGAATGGTATCTCTTTTAATAAAAGGATGACAAAACTCAACATTGTTTTTACCCTGCGTACCATACCTTAAATGTCCGAGCAATAATTCGCCCAGGTGGTTAATGTGGCCCTTCATTAAACCAGGATGGTTTTTAATAGAAGGCTGGTATTTTTCTATTTCCTCTATTTCTTTGCCGATCTGCGAAAAAATATCAGCAATGGGCTGGTTGGCGCTGCTGCGTAAACGGTGTAAAAATGGATAGCCTGGCTCTACATCTAATTTGATGGTAGCAATACCGGCGCCATCCTGGCCACGGTTGTGCTGCTTCTCCATCAACAGGTACAACTTATTGAGGCCGTAAAGTACAGTGCCGTATTGTTGCTGATAATAACTGAAGTTTTTGCGAAGGCGAATGAAGGCGAGGCCACATTCGTGTTTGATTTCGTCGCTCATGGTGTGGAATGAGCTGCGAAGTTAACTCATGTAAAACAAAAATCCCTCCGTTGGTAAACAGAGGGACAATATATTTAACAGAATGCTTTACAAGCCGCTTATGCAAAGGCCGATCTGGTAAGGCCTGATATCTGCGCCTGCACCATCTCTCAACATAGTGGATAGTTGGTAAGTACCAACCAAAGAAAAAGCGCCCATTCCTATTCTTGCAGTGGCAACAATGCGGTTACTGTTGAAAAAGTTGCGCTTGCTTTCTTTTAAGGTGTAAGAATTTAAAGTTGCCCCGCTGCTGTTTACCAGGGTTTTTCCTTTGGTGTGGGCATTCAGCATGGTTCCAACTTTAATACCCAAAGCTGCTTTCCAGCTTTTGTTCTCTTTTTCAGGATTAAAATTGTACCGTAATTCGATCGGAACTTCCCCAAACACAGTTACCAGTTTGTATTTTTTAAAATGATCAGCAGAATCCAGGTTTTTAAATGGAAGAACAGAACCTGATGCCGTAAGATCAACTTTTGTATTCTTAAAATAAATGCTGCTTCCGTTGATGCCTAAACCGAAAGCAACGCTCCAGTGCGGATCAGATTTGAATGGTTTATTCAACATGATAGAAAACCCAAGGCCACGGGGCAAACCGCTCATTCTTTTCGTGATGCTATCCGGTGCACCAGACCAATGATCGCTGGTTAATTGAACCATAATGTGATCGCCGGGAGCTTCCAGTGTTGCTTTTTTCCAATCTTTTTTAGGTGCAGGTGTTGTTTGGGCATTGGAAATTAAAAAAGATCCAAGGGTAAAAAATGCTAAACAAATTTTCTTCATAATGTTGTCTTGATCTTGAGCCGCAAAAATACCCGTCAACCGGGTTAATGAAAGGTTAAATGAATGTATAAAAAACTGCCCGAAATTAATCGGGCAGTGTGTTGTGGGCCCACCTGGGCTCGAACCAGGGACCACCTGATTATGAGTCAGGTGCTCTAACCAACTGAGCTATAGGCCCTTTCTTTTTCAAAAAAGATTTTATAAAAAAACTGCTAATTCAGCAGCGAATCTTTTCAATTTATTACTACAAAACACCGTTTAAAAGAAATGCTGTTTTGTAAAGGATGGCAAAAGTAAAGTAAAATAGATAATTACTGAACAAATAGTGCAAAAAACTAGATAAATCCCCTGATTTTTATTTATGGATTTTTTCTATAAGAATTTGCCCATAACTTTAGCAACTGTAAGCGCATCATTTTGTAATCCCCAAAATACAAAAAGCAGTTAACTTACATGGCATTAATTCAGCACCGGTTGCCTCAGATTTGAATTTGCGTATATGATTACTTCACAGGAAGTCAAACAATTACAGATTAAAATTAGCCAGAACAGCGATGAACAGGCGTATGCACAGATGTATATTGCCTACATGCCTTACCTTTTAAAGTTTGCCAATTCTATAATTAAAAACAATGAATTAGCAGAAGAAGTGGTGTCGGATGTTTTTATAAAGGTTTGGCAAAACCGGGCAGATATTGGCAAAATAGACAATTTCAAACTCTACCTCTACGTTAGCACAAAAAACACAGCACTTAATTATTTATCCCGCCATTTTAGAAAAGACATTATTTCCCTGGAAGAAATGTCGCTCAATATTCCCATCGGCCCATATAACCCAGAACAACTCCTCATCACCTCAGAAGCGGTTAAAAAAATCAACATAGAAATTCAAAAACTCCCTTCCCGCTGCAGGTTAATTTTTAAATTAGTTAAAGAAGATAGATTAAAATATAATGATATAGCAAAATTGCTCAACATTTCTGTTAAAACTATTGATAGCCAAATGGCTATTGCATTAAAAAAAATCAGTAGTGCTATAAATTTTGATCTAAAAAAGCAACATGGATAATATGTAGTTTGTTATAATAACAAAACGTTAAATTTTTTTTATTTTTTTTAGTAGATTTTAGAAGGTCGCTGTGTCCATACTTTTCTGGATATAAAAATGAATAATTCCGAACAAATTTGGGTGTTAATGGCAAGAAAACTTTCCGGCGAAGCCAGCGGGGAAGACCTGTCTGAATTAGAACGATTGCTAAGGGAAGATCCTCATACCAACTATTCAAAAGAAATATTACACGATTTATGGCAAAATAATCCATTGCCAGACAGTCAATATGCGGAGAATAAGTATAAAGAATTGGTGCAGCAGATGAAGAGTATGGGCATTGATGAAGGCAAATTTATCCAGGACGATCATTATTATATTTCCGGAGAAGAATTGGTTGAAACAAAGAGTAACCGTAAAAAATGGTTTATTGGTGTTACAGCTTTTTTGATATTCGCTGCAGTTGGTG